>JAXDCU010000380.1:0-2786 GCA_034677645.1 Verrucomicrobiia bacterium | reverse complement strand
TAAACGCGGGACTCTGGCAGGCCGCCGCTCTGCATGGTCCGCAGCGTTGTCCAGCTCGCGATCGGTCAGAGTTCCGCCTTCAGGCGGCTTCGTTGTGGACCAGACCGCAAGGTTCATGGGCCCAATGCGTTCTGAGAGAGAAACACCGCTTCCCAGGAACCAGATGCATTCCCCGGTAGGGCGAGGCTCCAGCCGTGCCGCTCACAGCCTGTGCAGTATATCGCGGCCCGGCTCCGCGGGAGCGTCGCCCTACCGCACGGTTCATGGCGCCAAAGCGTGTTCACAGGAACAAGAGGCTCCCCATGAACCGGCGGCCGCGTTCATGGTCCCGATGCGTGACAAGTTGTTTGTCATCAACGCTTCCCATGAACCAGGCGCATTCCACTGCAGGGCGAGGTTGCTGCCGAGCCGGTGGCGTCCTTTGGCTCGCGCCCGGCCCGACTCATCGGGAGCTGGCGAACCGTCCTTTGGCGCCGATGTTTGCCACGAGGCGGCCACTTCCATTCCCGGGAACAGCAAGCTTACCCTCGTGCTCCTAGAGTCATGCGCAGGTCCCAAAGGCGGCGCCTTTGATCTGGGAACACCAAGTCCAGATCGATAGCGGCGAAGTCTCTTTTGGCTGCCGCGATGTGTTTTTCCTGGGCGTTGATTTCGAACGAAGCCAGGTAATAGGTGAGTCGGTCGTTTTGACTCAATGCCGCCGGATTGATCGAGTCTAGCATCCGTCGCGCTTCGCTGTATCTTGCGGTCATTGCCAGAGCTAGGCTGTGGTTCAAGAAATGCCTGATGTCATCAGGCTCGCGCAAAGCAAGTTCAAGCGTCGCCGCGCAAGTCTCCCGCGGGTCTAGAGAGTTAACGAGCATCGCGGCGACATAGTTATTGAGCAGCGCGGGTTCCCGCGGTGCCAATTCGTACGCTTTCCTCGTGGCGCGATAGAGCAAGAGCGGTTCCGCTCTCTGGTGGCGCGCGGCCTCGGAGAGGGCGGTCCAATACCGCAAGTCCTTTCCCATGTAAGGTTCGAGGGGCTCGAGGACTGTCTGAGCAAGGTCGTGTCGGTTCAGTTGAAGGAATGTGTTGGCCACCGCAAGGCCGAGCTCAGCCAGTGGGTATGTCTCGCCTGCTGCTGCCTGGAAAGCGGAATCTGCCAGGGCAAAATATCCTTGGGCCTGGCGAGCCCTGCCTTCGAGGAACCAGGCGAAGCCCCGCAGCTCAGTCAAAGCCCGCCGAGCTTGGCGCAGTTGCGCGACGGTCATCAGGAGTTCGTCCCAGTCCCGTTGTTCAATCAGCAGATTCGAATAGAGCATCCAGACGGACAGCGCCCATGGCTCGGTGGAATTGCCAAGGCGATTGATATGACTGCGAAGGAGCAGAACGGCCAAGTCGCGCTGGTCGAAATCGATAAGAACCTTGGCCACGTCGAGGACGTCCCATGGAAAAAACACCTTGAGCCGGGCCTGTTCAGCGAGCTCTCGAGCTCGGTTCACCTGGCCAGAGTCCCACAGCAACCGGCAGTGGCCGAGGTGATCGGAAAGTCGATCGGCGCGCGCATTCCGCAGTCGTTCGAGGACTTCTTCGTAGCTGGAGAGATCGAGAGATTGGCGATAGAGCAACAAGAGCATGCGACTGGCGAGCACTCTCTGGTCAGCTCTGTCAGCGGCTTCGTAGATCTGGCGCCAGCCCGCCTTCCTCGTGTCCAGCGGGCCCCAGCCAGCTTGGTAGGCCGCCCGGTACAATACAAGCTCGGGCTTCGAACTGAACGGTTCCTTCCTGCGCTCCCACAAATCCACAAAGTCAGCGTGCTGGCCTGTGTTGAACAAAGCCGTCACGTAGAGTTCCTCTTCGTCAAGGCTCAGCTCGTCTCGGTTCCGCTCGAACAGTCTGACGACATCGGACCAGCGTTCGAAGCGCGCGAAAACCCTTGCCGCTCTCCCGATATCGGTTCGGTTGGTTGCCGTGAGGCGGAGCAAACGCTCGGCCTGGGTCAACGCTCGAAGAGCTTGCGCCGGGCTTGGCCTGTCGAGTTGGATGACCGCACTGAGATGAGAGCGGGCGATTTCTATGCTGCCTGGGTTGTTGCCCGAAGCGTTTTGCCATGCAGCCACGGCCTGGTGCTTGTCACCCGCCGCTGAGAAGCGTTCCGCGCTCCGACTCAGCATCCTGGCTTGCGCGAGGTCAAGCAGATTCACCCGAATCGTCGGAGTGAAGTGAGCTGGTGTTACTCGCCAGAGCTTCAGGACCGAGAAACCGGCCACGGGACCAGCAAGTAGCAAACAGAGAACCACACTGGACCAGCCAGGGTGTATGACTAGAAAATGCCAGAATTGATGTTGCTTCAGACGCCATTCCAAACGCTCGCGGAAACCCTGACGATATGGACTGCGCGATATGTTCGAGCGGATGCGTTGCAGACGGGCTTCCCAGTCCGCGAACCGAGTGTCGCTTGGGAATGACGCCTCTTCCTCTGGTCTGCGTGGCGCACCGGACGGACCAGGCTCCTCGTTTGCTTGTCTGTCTGAATTAGAGTCAACTCGCGATGGCCGCGGCTCTGAGGACTGCTGAGGCTTTCGCTTGAATGTTCGCCAGAGAACCAAGGCGGCGCAGAGAAGGGAACCAGCCAGAGGAAGCGGTTCGGGCACCGGTGGCGCATTCTGGTCAATGGCCCACGATTCGTATCCGTCGTTAGACTCCCACTGGACGATCCCATTGACCTCGCCAATCCGCTCGCGTTGGAAGTCGCCGAACTTGCTGTAGAGATACACCGTGGCGGTCATCGCGGCGCCCATGAG
>JAXDCU010000379.1:0-9395 GCA_034677645.1 Verrucomicrobiia bacterium | reverse complement strand
ATGAACCGATCTGCGGCCGGCGTCGTGAGTCGATGTCCACCCGGCCAAAAGCGCCGATGAATCGGCGCACTCCAGGCGCTTCGCGCGGTTGGACGCTGCGAGCACCAAATCGCGCCAGCGTTTGGAGTGCGTGCTCTTCAGCGCCGCTTTCCAAGACACGGTTCATGGGGAGGCTTGATGACAGAGGATTTGTCACGCATCGGAACCATGGACGCGGCCGCCGGTTCATGGGGAGTGCTACTGCTTCCAGATGTCCGCCGTGCGGGCGTTGAGATCTGGCATTGTCGGCAGCCTGGCGCTCTGGACAGGTTCGTACCAGAATGTCGCGCACGACCAGTCATCTCGTGTTTCCGCCAGGCCATTTTTCCAGGCGATCTGTTGGATGGTGATGCGTGCGTGCTGGCGCCAGCCAATCGGGTCCGGCAAGTGCCAGCGATACATCGAGACGAAGTTTTTGTCGTTGAGACTGCAGCCGTTGTAGAGGAATGGCGCCTGCTGAATTCCCCAGGCAAGCCCTACGTAATCCTCGCTGCCGGTCCCCACAATGGTCGGCCATTCCCGATCGCCATCCATGTAGACCTTGGTCTCACCTTCGCCCCACCATTGGCCTGGATGCAGATTGCGGATGCCGATGATCGAGCCGACAAACCGCCCTTTCTGCTTCCGCTCGGGCAGGAGTTCGAAATCGACTTTCTCCGTTGTTGGATTCTCCCGCCGGAACAGGACATGGAGTCTTCCCACATCAGCGGCGTGCTTATCGCCGGCGGTGTAATCGATGGAGTAGAAGAGAGGCACGGCGTCCTGACCTTCGTTGGCGAACGAGATGCGAGCTCGCTTCCTAAACGGCATGGGCAACCAGATGTTGCGTCCGCCGGTTGGGCCGCAAGAGTGCACGGCCGACTGATAAGAGACGATTTTCCCATGCGCGAATCCGAAGAGATCGCCGATGGGGCATTCGATGCTGGGATACTCCTGGTCATCCCACCATGCACGAATGACGCACGCCCGTTGGACGAGAGGTTTCTGGTCGGTAGTGATCCACACGTGGCGGATTGTCCCCGAGCCCTTGATGTCGCACAGGGCGACGGTCTCGCCCGGCTGGATGGTGCGCGCTGGCGCGCCTTTTCTGGCCTTGCCCAGGTTACTTGCCGCTTGGCCACCGGCTCCTGGCTCTCCGGTTGGGTTTTCAAACGAAATCGACCGTGTAACCAAATCGTGATTCAGCTTGTAGGGCTCGTGAATCACGTCCGGAGACGATCCAGCCGCTCCGATGAACAGACTCTCAAGACCGACCGCGAGTAGGGTCAAAGCAAGTTTGGAGTTCATAGTGCTACTTAGGCTGATTCACAATTTGTTCGTTCTTGAATCCGACTACGATCACGGGCCGCACTGGCTCTACCGCCATCGGCCGGCGTTCCACGAACGAAGCGGGACGACAGGAGGCGCGTCTTTCGGTTCCGATCCTTCCTCGTCCAGGAGCGTAAACACAACGCTTATTGTCGTCTTCGGTTGGTCTTCAAAATGGATGGCCAGCTTGCGCAGTTTGTCGTTTGGCGCTTGGCCAGAAGGGTTCGGAGACGAAGCCAGTGGTCGGGCAGGAAGAACCTCGAACCTGGCCGGCCCGCTGGCCGGCAGCATTCGCGCCAGCATGCGCTTGTTCTGCTGGGTCAACACCGCCGCTCTGCCGTCCGGTTTGACCGCGATCTCCGCCTGCGTGTGCGCGAACCACCAGATGTTGGTTGCCGTCTCACCCTCGATCTCGTCTTGCACCAGGACGTCGCGGCGATCAAGCAGGGCTAGACCGCGCCAGACGCGCCCTGCCCGTCCGGCATTTGCCGCGGTTAGATCAGCGATGGCAAAAGCCACATTCGGATTCGACTCGTATTGGATGAGCGGCGCCGCGGCCGACGGTTCTTGATCAGGTCCGCTGGCGGGGTTGATAACGATCGTGTTCTGGCCCTCCGCGCGCAGTCGGTAGTACGTCCAGCGCTGTCGGCCAAAGTAGCCCGGAAGATTGTAGTTGTCCGCGCCTGGATCGACGATCCATCTGCTGCCTCCGGCGTCGAGGACGAAACTGCCGAGGTCAAGGTGACTGTGATTGACCTTGTTATCGCCGCCCTTGAAGCCAGCGAACACCGCGTTTCGATCAGCCCAGGCGCTCCTGAACGTGGCGATTTCGGCGGACCGGAACCTGCGATCCAGGGGCAATTGGGCCGCGGGCGTTTGGGCGAGTTTAGGGTCGAACCAGAGCAGGTCCAAGGCGGCGGGAGTGGCCCGGTCGACCTGGTAGGCCGCATAGGCTGGTCTTTGGAAGCGGCGGGCCAGCCAGAACATGTGCGGGGCGTTTATCGCGCCATCCCCTCCGTCCGCGTAGTTGAATGTCCGACCAAGCGGCCCGCTCACGTACAGAGGGAACATGCCAGTGTCCGAAAAACCAGGAATCTCGGAGAGACCAAAATCGGTCCCCAGAGCGGTTTCAAGCGCCGCCAGCAAAGCCACGTTGTAACGGGTGGCGTAGTTCCAATAACCAGGTCCTTCAGCCCACGCGCCGTCAGGGCCAAACTCGCGCATGGGAAGCTGGAGCGAGGCGAGAGCCGCATGGAGAAACTCTCCAGCCAATCCCGGATCCACTTCCGCAATTGCCAGCGCTCCCATGCCGATGCCACCATTGCAGACCTGGTTCCAGTTGTGGCGCGACTTGGTCCATCCTCTGTAGCTGGCGTTTCCGCGGTAACACTCGACGCCGAGGCGAAGTCCTTTCTCGACGATCGCGGTCCGCAAGCGCTCGCGCTGGTCTGGCGTCCAGAAGTCATGGAGCCAGTCGTAACCGATCCCGAACGCGTGGGTCATCTCGGCCGTGTCGAGGAAATGCCGGGGATTCCAGTCTGGAAATGCCGCGGCGGCATCCAACTCGCGCCAAGCGCGCTCCGCATACCGCCGGTCATCTTCGAGGCGATAGAGCATTGCGAGTGTGTACACGCGGTCGAGCACTCGTCGGCTTACGCTCAAAAGCCGCAGCCCGTCGGGGATTTTATATTTCGACGTCGGCTCGTCAAGGAGCCTCGTCCCGCGTTCAGCAAGTGTCGCATGCCACGCTTTCAGAGTGGCGTCTTCTTCAATGCTTGTGCGCAGTCGGTCGAAATCAGCTTTCGTGCCCAGCAGTCGCGGGTGCCCCGGCCTTAATCGGGCGAGGATGTCGCTTGCGGCGGGAATGGAGCTCGCCGCCGCTTGCTCTGAGGCGCGGATAAGGATGGTCGATGTTACGGTCAAGGCGCACAAGGTCATGAGCAGCTTCAGGAGTGAGCGCAACGGAATTGTTCGTCTCGGATCGATGGCGGTCATGGCGTAGGAATACGTCGAAGGGGACTGAGACGCAATGTCCATGTCGCGATGTCGCGATTCGTGCGGATGTCCGTTATTGAAGCTCAGGGCGCTGGGTAGTTGGTTGGTGTCGAGGGGAGAGGCGGATCGGTATGGAGGACTCGCAATCTGAGAAACCCCGACGTACGGCTCGAAATGGGTTGGTCCAGACGGAAGGTGCGGTAGGCCCAGCCTGGATTGAGTGCTGGCAGGCCGAACTCGGAAGCAGGAACTAGCTCCAGCATGGGTTGGTCGAAGCTCAGAATATCAAATGAGCCCGCGATCGAGTAGCCGATGCCGTCCACGGCCGCCGATAGTTCCTCATTTCCAACGAAAGCCGCCCGGTCGCGGACAGGGAAAGTATACGTGATGTAGTTCGTTCCGTCCATTTGCTCGATCAGGACGCGCTGTTTGTCGTCGTTCGCGCCGCTGAGGGGGTCGCCGTCCAGGGCAAACTCCTTCAGGTTCGGCCATTTGTCGCCGTCTGGATCGTCGGCGAAGCCGTCATTGACACCGCAATCCAATCCGCTGTCCAGCGCCCAGAGACGATAGGGGGTCATTCCCATGGCGCGCAGAATCACGTCCCAGCCCAGTCCAACCGCGGTGGTGTCATCATCGATCGCGGCGAACAGGCCCAGGGGATAGCCCGGTATCGCGCTTTGTGTTGAGGCGATGCCGTCTGTGTTGGACACGCCTTCGATCCGCAGCGTCCCGAGATGCGACCAGGTTTGCCGGTCAAAAAACTCAAAATCCGTCTGACTGCTTCTCTGGTCCGACACCACATAGAAACCAGCGCCGTTGTCGCTCTTTCCACCGGTGGGAAACGTGTAGAGCAGGATGCCCTCCTCGTCGGAATTGAATTCCCCGTGGTTGCCAAATCGGTTCGTGCCGTTTCTCAGGAACGGGGCGCCATCCGGATAGTAGGCGTGGACACCAGGTCGGCCCGCCGGTCCCTGCTCCTCGGGCACCACGATCATCTGGTAGTAGTCATCGGCTTGAAGCGTCTCAATGCTCGACACCGCCGGTTCGAAGAAACCCAAATGCTCCCACGTCTCTGCGACAAACCGGTGGACTTTGTGGTCTTCGCTCACACAGATAAGCGTCCGGCCGCCGGTATGGTGGAGGATGCTCAGATTATTCTCGCCCGCGCCAATGATGCCCTGACCGAACTCGTCCACGGTTTGCAGGTCGGGCAAGGAAAGGACGGTGACCTTGCGATCACTCACGTACACGAGGTCGGTGGCCTGGTCCACGGCGATGCCGTTGACATTGTTAGCGAACCGTATGGGTACGAGTTCGTGACCCTGAAAAGGGCACTGCCACACCTCCAGCAGATTGTTCCCCTTTGCCGTCACGAGCAAGAGCGTGTTGGTCGGATCAGGCGCTTCCCAGAAGGCGATGGAATCCACATCTTTTCCTGTTCCGTCCAACACAAACGCGGGGGCTAGAGTAATGGTGCCGAACGTAGCAATTGCGCCCGTCTGCGCCTCCTGGAGCTGGATGAGAACACCGGGGCGAGCGAAGGCGTTCAGAAAACCGCCAAGCGCCAATACCGGAGCCCACACGCTGATTCTGTATCGCTTCATACAGTGGGCCTTGTTAAACAGACGCTTAGGAGCAAACATGAGAATGGCAGGTATCAAGGTCTCTGGCCGCGGCGCGGTCCATCACTGCATGTCACGGGTGGTCAGCGGACAATTCCTCCTGGGCGCGGCCGAGATTGAACCGTTCACGTGTCAGGAAAGCAAATTCCTATTATCTACTTATTCTTCCTGAGCCGCGCCGCGATGTCGGCCTGGAACGTCGGCGGCTCAAGTTCAAGCGCCCCAGCTTTCGCAATCACCTCGCCGTTGGCAACGGGCTTGCCCGTCAGCGTGTTCCACCACTCAACCGACCACGGGCCGTCAGCCACGCCGAGGAGTCTGGCTTTTGCCCCCGCAACTTCCTGAGGTTCGGCAGCCATGGCTCCGTCGGGCCAGTCGCATCCGCGGTCGAGAAGCCAGACGAGCGCCTCGTCGCGCGCCGCCACGCCAAATGGGATCGCGGCGGTTTCGACGGATTCGAACTTGGCGGGGCGCATGTCGCCGCGGCCGATGCGTGTTCCTGCGAGAAACGCGCTGAGCGCGGACCAGTGGTTGTACAAGTTTGCCGCATGGATGCTCTCCCACCACCAGGTCATGCCCGTGCCGGCGGCGCCTGTGAACACGCCGCTCCAGATGGCCTGGTGCAACGCGCGGAAATGCGGATCGGTGTCGGGCTTCCACCCTTTCCAGTCCGTTCCGTATTCGCTCACGAAAAAGGGCTTGCGGTATTTGTCGAAGAATCGGGCGGACTTCTCGGCCGTCATGCGGGCCGGGTGTTTCTCGTTGTAGGAGTGGTACTGGGCGAAGTCCATCTCTGGCAACGCGAAGAGGTCGGGTCGCTCGCTTCCGCCGGTGAAGCTGGATGAGACTAAGTGTTTGTACGGATCGATCGAGCGGAGTTGCCGGCCCATGTCGGCGTGCCAGGCGACCACGTCGTCGTGCTTAACGTAAGCGTACTCGTTGTCGATCTCATTGAAGAACTCCCAGGCGAGCAGGTTCGGGAACGCCGACCAACGCGCCACCATGTAGCGCACGCGCCGCGCGTAGAGGCGTTTTGCCTCGTCGTTGGTGAAGAAGTCGTTCTGAGTCTGGCACGGCCCGCCGTTGGCGGCGTTGTAGGGGTGCCGTGGCCAGAAGTTGTTCCCACCCCAGTAATCCGGTTTCACCTCGAAGATACCGTGGTAGTCGAAGCAGAGCATCACAAAAACGCCACGCCGCTCGGCTTCGCCAAGGACGCGGTCCAGCCGCCACGCGTTGTCGAGGCGATATCGGCCGCGGTCGCCCTTGTCCCATTCGATTCCGAAGGCGTGGTGCCACATCCAAATCCGGATGTAATTGATGCCCGCCCGCTCGTACGCCGCGAGCCAGTCGTCGTAGTCATACGTGCCGCGATCCCCGTGCCAGCAAGCGCAAAGACCGTTCAGGAAGAGCGGCCCGCCGTCGTCCGTCTGGAAATGCCTTTGCCCCGTGGGCTCTACTCGAGCGAACCCGCGCCTCTTGCTGGCGACGACCTCGACCAGAGTGTCGGCGCGGCCCGCCGGTTGCCCCGCGAGTGATGCTTTCACGACCAGTGAATGGCGGCCTGGCTCGATCGGAAGCCAACGTATGCGCCAGCCGCCTTCGCCTCGGGGCGACAGAACCTCCCGATTGCCATCGAGTTTCCGTTCAAAGTCACGCAGGAAAAAGCCGGGCACCATAATCTTCTTGCCCGATGGTGGCGTGACTTCAAGATCGAGAGCGATTGATGTTGGATCGAACGGATTTGCGGCGGGCGGCATGCCTCGGACCGAGAGCTCGATTCTCTCGAAAACTTCGGATTTCCCGTTGGACACATCGAGTTCCAGTCCGCGGTCGGCTTCGCTAGCGCGAACAACAGCCAAGAGGAGCAACGCGGCCAGGATAGTCTTTTGTGGAAGTCGATGCAGTATCATTTCAGACGATGAGTTATTGGTTCTCTGACAGCGCGGCAAGTGTCTGTAGTGCTATCCTGCAAAAGTCTTGCAGCCAATGCAAACTCTTCAGATTCGGAATCCTTCAGCTCCCCAATTGCCGGTCGGCTTCGCTGCTCTAGCCATCGACCCACAATATGCGCCGGCCTTGCTGACCGTCGGCTGTCATGAATACAAGTGCGGCCGCCAGGCGGCAGGCCGGGACTTGCTATCCCAGTTGGCGGGATTGCCGCCTGGGACGCCGGATTTGGTCGACATTATTGACAGAGCCGGCCAGTTACTCGTGGAGCGGCACGATGTTGAGGCCGCCTGCGCTCTGTTCGAAGCGGCGTTGAAACCGAGGCCTGACGACCAGGTTTTGATTGCCGGAATGGGGTGGCCTTGCGTCGAGCAGGTAAGCAAGCCCAAGCGCTGCCTTGGCTCGAAAGAGCTATTACCAACGCGCCTGCGCTCTTGCTTTCATGGCTTGAGTGTCACCCATCGGACCAGCTCGCTCATGACAAGCTTGCCGTCCCACGGCGATTCGTAAAGGTTCATGAGTCCCGGTCGCACGCAACGCGCCACGCCGCGCAATGTGGCTTCGAGAGCGAACACTTCCACGTCTTCATCGCGGCCGAAGGAAACCCCAACCGTCTGAATTCTGGGGTTGAGCAGAGGCAGGATTTGGCGCCAGGACTCCACCTCGGTCAGGAAGATTGTTCGGGACTGGACTGCTTCTTTGATCGAGACCTGCCGGTCCATGCAGACGGTCCAGTTAGCCTCGGCGCCGGAGGCGATTACGTCGCGCTCTTCGTCCATGGCCCACTGAGCGCGCGCGTTAAGGATACGAATTGTGGTGTAGGCGTCGAGACCCGGTTTGGGTGGCAGGCGGGCCATCTCGCGGGCGAACCTCTCGCCTACGGCGCGCAAGCTCAACGCGCTATTGCGCTCCATGAAAATCGTTTGTGGCGCCGAGCATGCGCGCTGGTCGAAAGCCACAATGTCTCGCACGAAACCCGCGACGACATCGTCCAACCCGCTGCCGCTTTCCAGCCGTCTCCGATCGATCAATCCGATTGAGTACTTGGGGCCGAAGACGATGTCCGTGCAATGCTCTTGGCGCGGCAGGGCAGTGATGGCCCGGATTGCCTCGGCGCCGCCCCAGGCGATGCGAGTGTCCGCCGCCATCGACATTTCTTCGTTGAGCTCATGGTGGGTGTAGTCGAACCAAACCACCGCCACCGACTTGAGCAACTCTTCGCCGCTCACATTGTCGGCGGATGCCCCGGCCAAGACCTTGAGCAACGTGTCCATGCCCTCGGGGTCGCGGTGTGCAAGTTTGACCAGGCATACGTTCTTGGTCAGCAAGGCTGGCACCAGAGAGAACATCGGCAGAGTTGGCACGTTACCGGCCATCCACATTGCGACGAGGCCGCGGGGTCGGGCGGCCAGCCTCGCACCGCCCACGTCGGCGAATCCGTCAAGGCCGCGGATCGCTCCCCCCAGATTGATGCGCAGCACTTTTTCCAGGTTCGCCCTCCGCAGCCAGCTCGCCAGAAACGCCACGCCGTCCAAGTCGCGCACCGACGGGTCGCGCAGGAGTCGGCTGCTGAAATCGTCCATCAGGTCCAGGAGCGCGCGTGATGGAAGACGAGCCATGACCTCGCGTTGGCTGTTGAGAGACTCAATTATCGGCGCAAGCCTTTCGATCGTGCTGGCGCCGCCGTCGCTGAGGAACTGTGTTACTTTCACGAGGCCGCCCTCCTTTGAGCGAAGGTGTCGCCGCAGCCCCGCAGTTCGGCGCGCTCGACACGGCTGGTAAAGCGGAAATAGAGCCCGCGCCTGCCGCAGGGGCAATCGTCCACGCCAAGGAGGCGTCCTTGATCCTCGGTGAGTATTGCCTGGCCGGGATAGCTCGTGGGCAGGACGCTTAGAACTTCGATGATGCCTTCCTCGCCGGGCTGGGCGGCGGCCAGGCTGTGTGGCGCGCGCAGCAACACGTCGGCGAAAGCTGGGGCGTGTTTGTTCATCGCCGGGCAATCGACGAAGACTGTCCCCACCTGCTCGATCATTCCGTAGAAATCGAGAATTGCCTGCGTGGGACAGCCCAGCACGGCGCCCGTCCGCCTCGAAAACGTTTCCTTGGTCACGGCCTCGGCCGCCAGTTTCTTCCAGCCGCCGATGTGGGCTACGTGCGACCCCGGCGGCAACAGGACCCGGCATTTCGCGGCCCGCAGCGGTTCGATGACATGCTTGTACAGGACAAACGTGAAGCCAAAGACGACAACCGGGGTGTCCGCCGCCGCCCACCCGGCACACAGCGCTTCCAGGCCGCCTGCGGGCAGATCGAGCCCGCCCCGGTCGTTCGCGATCAGCCCGTAGCGAACGTCACACGCAGAGTTCAGGAATCCTCGAATCGCCGCGACGCGCGCGCCCAGCGTCCCCGCCGGAGCCTGCCGAGGATCGGCGTCCAGGACCAGGAACGGACGACGGCGAACACCAAAAACCGCCTGCAAGACTGCGA
>JAXDCU010000378.1:0-2690 GCA_034677645.1 Verrucomicrobiia bacterium | reverse complement strand
GATCTTCTTCCATCAAGCCTCACCGGCCAATTTCCTCGCCGCCTTATTCAGCAGCCAGAAAAATTCCTCCACATAGACCTCCCGAGTCACCATGCTCTCAACAAGGTCTGGGCCGGGAAACTCGAGTTTCAGGCGATCCAATCCCTCCTCTTGACTCACTGCCGCCAAGAGTTTGTTGTGGTAGTATATTTCCGCGAACACCTTATCGTGCTCAAGGTCGCTCGCAATTATGATTTCGTATTGTTCAATCATCGCTGTACGTGAGACTACTTGGTATCCGTTTCAACGTACTACTCCAAGCTTGCTTGGCACAATCCCCCTTTCAACCTCCTGCATCCTCTCCGCAAGCTCAATCGTCTTCAATGGCCCAACCAAACAACTCCAGGATCCTCCGCGCATCCTCGCGAACTTCTTCCCACTCAGGACGGCACCGAAGGGCATCTTCGGTCCACAAGTCTGCGTTCTCCTCGCCGCTCATTTCGTCAAGCCGTCTATTCAATGCAATAAGGCACGATCGTTGTTCGTTCGTTAGCTCGGGCGCGTCCTTGCCTCCTAGCACCCATCGGCACCAATTGTCGAAATCGTCGGCTATTTCAAACGGTATGTCTACATTTGGTGGGAAGCTGTTGATTTGCTGACAAGCCGGAAGCGCGGCGACGCGCACCGCCTTCTCAAGTTGCATCATGTTCAGCTTTGTGATCTCATCAGTCATGGCGGCGGCTTCTTGTATACGTCCTCAAATGCGGTATCGTAGAGCCAGGAGAAGTACGCGGATACCCACGCCGAGAAACTAAGCGGAGTCGCTTCCGCAATGTCCCGCCACCACCCGCATGATCTCGTCCAGCGAGGGACGCGCCCGTAAACGCTCTACCTGGGGAGCCTCGGGGTCGGCAGGGCGCTGGCCCAGCATTTGCCGCACGCGCGACAGGAGACTTTGCGACCCTACCAACAACCCGCCGACGGCCGCAACCCACGGGCAGCGAGGCGGATCGGCCAGACCTGCGCAGACGAATCGGCAGTAGCGTCGCCGTGCCTCGCGGTGATCGCCGCCGAACTCACCCAACACGCGCTCGTACGTCACCCATGCCAGCGCCGCGCGCGAGCTCCGGTAGCCCGCGTAACTGCTCCACCTCCACTGCTCCGCACGCCACCATCTTGGCACGCACGGGATTCAGGTGAAGGCAGCGGCTGATTTCCGTGAAATAGCCCTCTCCCTCGATCAGGTGCGCCTTGAAGCGGCCTTGAAAGCGGTGGCTCGCCCGGCGGTGGCGGAGGTTGAAATACCCCGGTATAGCTGCTGTTGAGCAGATGCATGCCGGCGGAAAAGGTCCCCTCGGGCGTTTCCAGGAAGAGGTGCTCGTGGTTGGTCATCAGCACGAAGGCGTGCAGCCGCCAGCCGCAAGTATCCACGGTTCGCCGCAGCCCGTCGAGCCGCCGCTGGCGATCCGCGTCGTCGCGGACGATCGACCGGCGCTCGTTGCCACGCGACATCACGTGGTACAATCCTCCCGGACGTTCCACCCTCGGTGGCTGCGCCATGCCGCGAGAATAACAACCCCCTCTCGACTCGTCAACAGCTAATGCCAAACGTCGGCCTGACCCCATTCCTCTGTCCGCCGCCCGTCCACAAGTTCAACGATGCTGGACAGTTGCCGTTCGGCGGAGTATTTTGACCATACGCCCGATTGGCAGCGAAGACGAACACATACCGGGAGCCCACTTTCATGAACACATCGCGGCGAGAGTTCTTTCGCTCGTGTGGGATTCTTGGGGCCAGCACTCTTTTGGGACGGACGTTTGGTCAATCAAGCCCGACGGCTCGGCGGACGTTTCATTTTTCGACTTCCTGCAGTGCCCTGGCGGCCGACCCCGACCTGCTCGAAGGCGTCGCAAGTGCCGGCGTCACCGACCTGTGGCTGACCGGGTCCTGGACTGACCGATGGGTAGCTCCACCGACACAAATCGAAGAATGGTGCAAGCGAATCGCCAAGCGAGGCTTGGGTGCACACGTGATAAACGTGCCGCTGGGACATCCGGGCATGGGCTCCCCGAACTGGCCTTCCGGCATTCGGCCGGACGGTTCCCGCTACACGGGCACCTCGCTTCACTCCCCGGCCACGGAACAGAACTGCAGCTTCCTTCGGCAGATCCAGGCAATCGGCGTCGATCGCGTCTTCCTCGATGACGATTTTCGATTGGCGGCAAGCCCCGGCGGAATTGGCGGCTGCTTCTGTCCGGCTCACAAGAAAGAGTACTTGCAGCGAACCGGGTTCGGTGACACTCAATGGATGGAGTTACTCGACGCGGTGGCGCGGCGTCGTCTGACTCCCACGCTGCGTGCCTGGGTGGAATACACCTGCGATCAATTGACCGCGTGCTTTCGTTCGCAGCAGCGGGCGGTGCCCGACGTTGAATTAGGCATCATGGTCATGTATTTGGGGGCAGAGAAGGCAGGCATTCGTCTGGCCGATTATGGCCAGAGGCCATTTCGTGTAGGCGAGTTCATGTTCAGCGATGAAGCCTTCAATCCCGTGAAAGGCAAGCCGGACGAACGGTTCAGCGCGCTTTTCCATCGGCGGTTTGTGGCTCCCGAGTTGGCCTACAGCGAAACGACTGCATACCCCGAGCGTCGCCTCTCGCTCAGGAACAAGATCGCGAAAATGGCGGTTTCAACCCTGAGCGACGTCCGC
>JAXDCU010000377.1:0-5374 GCA_034677645.1 Verrucomicrobiia bacterium | reverse complement strand
CTGCAGCGCGTGCCAGTGCGGCGGCGTGGCTATGATGACCGCATCCAAATCCTGCTGGCCGAGCATCTCGCGGAAATCCCTGTAGCCTTTGCACGTCTCTTTGAATTGAGCGACCACCGACTCGCGCCGCTCTTGCCATACATCGCATGCAGCCGCGACAACCACGTCAGCATGTTTGGCGCATTCGTTCAAGTTCGAGCGCCCCATGCCGCCGCAGCCAATCAAGCCAACATGAACGCGACTGTTGGGACCTGGCCTGCGGACCGGACCGCGTTTGGCCGCCAACGCCGGTGGAACGGCGGCAAAACCGATCGCGGTGACAGTGGCTGCCTTTTCGATAAAATCGCGGCGGCTGATATGGGTTGAAGTGGGCGCTGGAATTGTCGTGCTCATCGTCTAGTAGTTGTCGGCCAGAGCGGCACTGTGGGACAGATCGACGACCACGGTGTTTTGCAGCGGAGATGTGACAGTCCCATCGACAAAACGGAACGAGGAGCGCCTTGCATGTTCAGCATCAGTGTCGCCGCCGGCTGGCACTCATTCTTTTCAGGCATCGCTGACGATGTCAACTGCAACGCGGCGGTGTCGGCACGAAAGCGCGAAAGGCTCTCTCTTGTTGCAAACCGTCGCCATCTGGAGCAATTAGATCGGCATGT
Organism: Verrucomicrobiia bacterium; assembly: GCA_034677645.1. Taxonomy (GTDB): domain Bacteria; phylum Verrucomicrobiota; class Verrucomicrobiia; order Limisphaerales; family J093; genus JAAYVR01. Next base: position 4,718 of record JAXDCU010000377.1, on the reverse strand, counting down.
CGTCTTCCAAGCAACTGGTCAAACGCGTCCTAGCGGGATTGCCGACGTCTCGGGTGCCCGCGGGACCGCTGGCCGTGCATTTCTGCGCGGGCGTTGCCGGCATTAGTGTTCGCGAGTATACCGCTTCGGCGCGCGCCCTTGCCGATTCAGTCATTCGATACGCTGAACGTTACCGGCCTGATGCCGTGTGGGTCTCGGCGGACACCTGGGTGAGCGCCGAGGCGATGGGAGCAAAGGTCCGCCCAGTGGATGACGATCAACCGTGGTGCGGGTTAGGAGAGCCAACGATCGTGACTTTGGCTGACTTAGCTCGAATACCCCCCGCGGACTCATCAACTCAAGGCCGGTATCCTCTCATGATCGAGGCGCTGGAACGCGTCGTCCAGGCCCTCGGCAACGACCTGTTCGTTGTGGCATGCTTTGACCAGTATCCGTTCTCGCTGGCGGCGGCACTGCTTGGCATCAGCCAGATGATGGTCAAACTCAAGGACGATCCACCATTTGTCGAGGCAGTGATGGAACGGGCGCTCGAGTATGGCGTGGCATATGGGCGCGCAATGGCCTTGGCGGGTGCTGATTTGCTTAGCGGTGGCGATTCTCCCGCCGGACTCGTCGGAGTGCGCACGTACCGCGAGTTCGCGTGGCCATACGAAAGACGGCTGATTTCCAGCTTGCAATCGCTCGCCGGCAAACCGCTCTCGCTTCACATTTGCGGAAAGGCGGAGCCTCTGCTCAAAGACATGTCTTCCACGGGCGCCACCGTGCTCGAGGTCGATCACCACGTTGACCTGCGCGTGGCTTGTCGGATCGTCGGACCAACCATCACGCTCTGGGGCAATCTCGATCCGGCGGGAGTCTTAGCACGCGAGAACCCGGCTGAAGTCGCGTCCGCCACGCGTGCCGCGATCGAGGCCATTGCCTCCGCTGGTCACCGGCGGTTTGTGCTAAGCTCTGGTTGCACACTGGCGATCGAGACTCCACCAGCCAATCTCGAAGCCATGCTGCGCGAGGCGTGGCGTTCGCCGTGGCGGACCATTGAAGAAAGCCCTTGTCAGAGCGCCAGTGCATTCGGTGCTCCCGCCACGGGGCAAGATTTCGGAAATTGTTCGTCTCGGGCGCCTGGAAATGACACTATACGAGAATGACATCGCGCCAACGAGTGCACGGCGCCCTGGCGCATCAGCAGACCGACCGTGTGCCCAGGCTCTTGTACGAGGAAGCCATCGGCTACACGCCGGCGGTGGGTAACCTCCTCAAACGGCACTGCGGGCCATCGACGCCTCTTGACTTTTTCGGCATGGACCTCACTCGCGTGTTGCCGGCTCCGACGCGTCTGCGTCGCGACCGTTTCGCGCGCTGGCTGGGCGACGACTCGGAGACCGCGTTGGCTGGCGATCAGGTGGATGAATGGGGCGTTTGGCGCCGACCGGGTGATTTCCACCACTTCGCTCGCATCGAGCCGCCTCTCCATGGTCTCAGGCTCCGGAGCGAATTGAACTCGTATCCGTGGCCTGACCTGGATGCCCCCTATCGCTTCGAAGCAGTCGGAAAGGAAATCGCGGCACTGCACGCCCGGGGGCTGGCGGTCGTTGGCTATGCGGGTTCGATCTTCGAGCGCGCATGGTATCTGCGCGGTTTTGAGTCGCTGATGACCGACATGCTCACCGACCCTGGTCTTGCGCACGCGCTCATTGAGCGCACCGCATGGCTGCAGAAATGCGTGGCGTCGGAGTTCGCGAGGCTCGGTGTGGACATTGTGCTGGTCGGCGACGACATCGCGGGTCAGACCGCGATGCTGACGAGTCTGCCCACATGGCGAGAGTTTCTGAAGAACCGGCTGGCGAGCACAATAGCGGCCGTCAAGACTGCCAACCCCGGCACTTTTTTCTGCTATCATTCGGACGGGAACGTTGAGGCTGTGGTGCCCGAGCTGATCGAGATCGGCGTGGATATCTTGAATCCAGTTCAGCCGGAGTGTGTTGATCCGGCCGCGTTGAAACGCCTGTATGGCGATCGCCTTTGTTTCTGGGGGACGGTGAGTGTGCAACGTACAATGTCGTTCGGCACGCCGGAGCAGGTCCGCTCGGAAGTGGGAAAGCGCGTCTGCGAAGTGGGGGCTGACGGAGGCCTGATTCTATCGCCGGCGCACGTTCTCGCGCCGGAGGTGCCATGGGGAAACATCACGGCGTTTTTCCAGGCGGCGGACCAAACAATCACGCCGTGACAATAACCGATATGGTTACGACTAGGCCTCTCCAAATAGCCTTCATTGGATGCGGTTCCCGCGGTTGGACATACGCGCAACTCATGGCGCGCCAGCCCGCCCGTTACCAACTTGTCGCAGGCGCCGATCCTGTGTCCGAACGGGTGGATCGCATCCGGCAACTCTCGGGACGATCCGACTTTCGCGCTTTTGGCGGCGCGGACGAATTGCTGGCCGCAGGAAAGCTGGCTGATGTTGTTGTGATTGCCACCCAGGACGGCGACCACTACGAGCCTTGCCGCCGCGCGATCGCGAACGGATACGACGTGCTTTTGGAAAAACCGATTGCCACCAGGGCCGACCAAGTCATCGAAATCAAGCGCCTGGCGGTGATGGGCGGACGGCGCGTGATGGTCTGTTTCGTTTTGCGCTTTGCGGCGTTCTACCGAAAGGTGCGGGAGATAATCGCCTCGGGCGAACTTGGCGAGATAGTGTCGATCCAGGCGAGCGAGGGCGTAATGCCGTGGCACCAGGCGCATTCCTTCGTGCGGGGCCACTGGTCGGTCGCGGCGAGGAGTTCGCCAATGATATTGTCGAAGTGCTGCCACGATGTTGACGTTTTGCATTGGCTGGTTGGCAGGCCCTGTCTGCGCGTGGCAAGCTTCGGCACGAACGGGTTCTTCCGACCCAATCGCGCGCCCGAAGGCGCGCCGACACGGTGTGTCGACGGCTGTCCAGTGGGCGACACCTGCCCGTACAACGCTATTCGCTATACGATCGACCAGCGCGTTCCGTGGTTGTCCATGGTGTACGACCGCGCGGCCGACGCGACGACCGAGGAGATACTCGAGTGGCTCCGCGCGAGCCCGTGGGGACGCTGCGTCTACCGTTGTGACAACGACGTCGTTGACAGGCAGGTTTTAGCGCTCGAGTTCGAAGGGGGTGTCACGGGCACGTTCACGATGACTGCGTTCGAGAACGGCCGGCATATCGAGGTTTACGGAACTCGCGGTGTGCTCAAAGGAGGCGAAACGCACCGCAAGCACCTTGGCGCGCACCTGTTCTTACTGCCCCACGAAGGCGATCCAAGGCGCTTCAGAGTTCAGGCCCAGGACGGCGGCTACGAGTTACATGGTGGCGGCGACGCTGGATTGGTCGAGGCTCTGTATAGGGAAATGACTGGACCGCCTGATGCTTCGCTCGAAGCAGGCATCGCATCAACGGTCCACAGCCACATAATCGCTTTCGCCGCTGAAGAAGCTCGCTTGACTGGCCAGACGATTGAGATCGCGCGCTTCCAGGAATGACTCCGGGGGCGACTCGCGGCAGTCGGTTGCTCACCCTTCGCCCGATGATTGTTCAGGTTTTCGGAGTCTAACTCGATGATTGCGGCGGTGGAAGTGGCGGGCCATACTCCGGCCATGGCGAGTGTGCGGCGACAGTACCCGTTTCACCTGATCGAGCCCAAATGGCAGCGGTATTGGGCTGACAGTCAGATGTTTCGCGCGTGGAATCCGGGCGATCTGGTGCCCGCGGGGCATCCTTTCGCGGTGCGGCATGGTCTTGAGAATCTGAAGGTCACGGCGGCCGATCTGCCGCCGAAGTACTACGTGCTTGACATGTTCCCGTACCCGTCCGGAGCAGGTCTGCACGTTGGACACCCGGAAGGTTACACGGCCACCGACATCATCGCCCGCTATCGTCGGGCTCAGGGCTACCATGTTCTTCACCCGATGGGGTGGGATGCCTTCGGTTTGCCGGCGGAGCAATACGCCATCAAGTCGGGTCAACATCCTCAAGTGACAACCGCCGGCAACGTGGCGACCTTCCGACGGCAAATCCAGGCTCTTGGATTCAGCTACGACTGGACACGCGAAGTCAACACGACCGCTCCGTCATACTATCGGTGGACCCAGTGGGTTCTTCTGCAGTTGTACAAGAGCTACTTCGACCCCGAGTGGAAAAAAGCCACGCCGATCGTGTTGCTCGACGATGCCTTGTCCGATCATCCGAAGCGGATGGAAAAGTGGAAGGACAATGCGTTCCTGCGCCGGAAACATGTCGAGTGGAAGGAACAGAACCGTCTCAACCGGAGTGAGGAACACCGCCGCGAGTATCTGGACGGCATGAGGCTGGCGTATGTGGCGGAGATGCCCGTGTGGTGGTGCCCAGAGCTCGGGACAGTGCTGGCCAATGAAGAAGTCATTGACGGCCGAAGTGAGGTTGGCGGGTTCCCCGTCGTGCGGCGGCCAATGCGTCAGTGGATGCTCCGGATAACCGCTTACGCCGACCGGCTGCTGAATGACCTTGACTTGCTGGAATGGACTGACTCGCTCAAGGAGATGCAGCGGAACTGGATCGGTCGCAGCGATGGCGCCGATGTCGATTTCCCGATAGCCAGTCCAAATGGCGAGGCTAATGGAGCGACCGATCGTATTAGAGTTTTCACGACACGCCCAGACACGCTTTTCGGGGCGACCTACATGGTCCTGGCGCCAGAACATCACCTTGTGAG
>JAXDCU010000376.1:0-8431 GCA_034677645.1 Verrucomicrobiia bacterium | reverse complement strand
TATCTTGATTGTTCAAGGATACGACACCGCCGGGCAACCTGTTCCTGACGCCACCGCGACTGTCCAAGTCGTGTCTCGCGGCCCTCCGCGCCAACCGCGTGATCATATTGTCATCAACGAGATCATGTACCATCCGGCTCAACCTGACACTGGTTTCGTCGAGATTCATAACACCGCTCCTGACTTCGCGTTCGATCTCACCGGATACCGCCTGCGGGGGACTGACTTCGAATTCACCGAGGGCACAGTCATAGCACCTGGCGCATACCTGTTGGTAGTGAGCAACCGTCGCGCTTTCAGTAGCCACTTCGGCCTTGGCCTCCCTGTGGCGGGCGAGTTCGCCGGCAGATTGCGCAATGCCGGCGAGACACTCACTCTAGTAAGCCCGGGGCTCGCACCCGACGCCGGCCAAGTCATAAACCAGGTAAGCTACAGCGATGCGTTGCCATGGCCATCCGACGCGGACGGACGGGGCGCATCCCTGCAATTGATAGACGCGTACCAGGACAATCGTCGTCCCGGTAACTGGACCGCTGTGCTCGTCGACGCGCCAACCAGCCCAGTCTGGCGGGCGGTCAGCGTCACTGGCATCGCGAATAGCACCTCGCTCTTCCTGTTCCTCGCCTCCTCGGGAGACGTCCTAATCGACGACCTCTGCCTGGTTCCCGGCGCCGTTCCCGAAAACGGCCTCAACTTGATCGCTGGCGGCGATTTCGAAAGCGCACTGGGCCCGAATTGGACGGTCTCGGAACTGGACTCCCAGACCGCCCGCACCACGGCACACAAGCACGGCGGCAGTTTCAGCCTCCAGGTTGTTTCAACCTACGGAGGCAACCGTCTTCTTCCATCGGTCGGCTATGAGAACATCGCTCTTGAACCTGGCAGTCAGTATACATTGAGTTTCTGGTACTACCCCAGCACCGCTGGAGGCGGCCTTACAGCGGGCATCCTGGGAGGAGACATCGAGAAAACTGTCAGCCTCGTCCCCGTCAGCCCATCCTCAGCTTTAGCCACACCTGGCACCGCCAATTCGGTCAGAGCAAACTTGCCCGCGCTCGCCCCACTCTGGATCAATGAAATGATGCCAGTGAATGCCACCGGCCCGACCGACCGGTTCGGCGATCGCGACGCGTGGATAGAACTTTACAACGCCGGCAACCAGCAGGTTGCCCTGAGCGGAATCTACTTCACGGACGATCCGACCAACTTGCTCAAGTCGCCTCTGCCAGCCACAGGAACGATCCCGGCCGGTGAGCGGCTGGTGGTCTGGGCGGACGCCGAACCAGCCGAGTCTACCGAGACCGAACCCCATCTATCGTTCCAGCTTTCGCCGACTGGCGGTGTCGTGACGCTGGTCCAAGACTTGTCGGGCACGCTCCGTGTCCTCGATCACCTCCAATACCCAGCCATTGCTGGCGGGCGTTCGTTCGGCTCTTTCCCCGAAGGAGACCCTTGCGCACGCCGCTTGTTCCACAACCCAACACCGGGCCGTGCGAACTCCCAGTCGGCTAGCCCCGTGCGCGTCGTCATCAACGAATGGATGGCCCGGAACCGATCAACCTTGCCTGACCCAGCCGACGGCGACTACGACGACTGGATCGAGTTGTTCAATCCCGATCCGGTCGCCGCTGACTTGTCAGGTTACACCCTGACCGACGATCTCACCGATCCAGCGAATTGGTCTTTGCCCATCGGCACTACCGTCCCTCCAAACGGATTCCTACTCGTCTGGGCGGACAATGAACTCGACCAAAACGGCCTCGGACTTGGTCTCCACGCCGGCTTCCGTCTCAGCCAGGAGGGCGACGCTGTCGGTCTATTTGCTCCGGATGGTTCAGGCATCGACATGGTCGAGTTCGGCTCTCAGCAATCGGATGTCAGCCAAGGCAGGTTCCCTGATGCCAGCCAATCGTTGATCGTCGCGATGACGATTCCCACGCCGGGTCGACCCAACCAAGTCCCCTTGCCGCCCCCCCCAGTCGCCACTGAGATTAGTGTTGAGGGACCTCTTGTTCATATCGCATGGGCTGTGCAGTCGGGTGTCCGCTACCAGGCCCAGTACACAGACGATGTTGGCGCCCCCTTGTGGCAACCGCTGGGCGAAGCGTTCCTGGCCGACGCCCCAACCCGGATTATCACTGACGTCACATCCGGCCTTGTGTGGCAACGATTCTACCGCCTCACCTTACAACCATTCGAGTAGGCTTGGGGTCACATCTAAACATTTGACAATTGCTTGGAGGTGCTTCGCCAATCCGCGGCGGGCAACCATGGCCACGACAGGCCCCCCAAAAATACCAAGCACACCCTCCCGCGAGAATTGTTGAATGTTTAGATGTGACCCCACCTCCTGAATCCGGCGGGTCGACGATGGTCAAGATCATCGTGTCCGATTCACCTTGAAATGCCCCCTTGCGTCCAGCCATGCTTTCGCCAGCCGAAAGAGCGACCTCCCAAGGATGAGACAGGAGGCGCTCATCACGGAACCAGCCATGGGTCGACAAGTCGCCAAAGCGCTTGAGGCGTTGCGCAAGCTCGGAAAGCCAGACGAGATGCGTGCGTTGGCGCGACGGGGTTGCGCCCCGCGACAATTGCCGCGGGTGAACACGCACATTCATCTGCCGCCGAACTTCTCAGCTTTCGAAAGCGTTAAGCAGGCGGTGAATTTGGCCGCGGAGCAGGGCATCGCCGCCCTCGGCGTGGGCAACTACTACGACTACCAGGTTTATGGCGATTTCGCCCAGTGTGCCCGCCGCAAGGGCATCTTTCCCCTGTTCGACACCGAGGTCATTTGCATGGATGAGGCTCTGCGCGACGCTGGAATCAAGGTCAATGACCCTGGCAATCCCGGCAAGGTCTACTTCTGCGGCAAGGGCATCACGCGCTTCGACGAAGTGACGCCCGAAGCGGCTCGGCTGATGAATGCCACTCGCCGCAACGATTCGGAGCGGATGGCGAGGATGGTCGAGCGAATGGAACGCATCTTCACTGAGCGCGGCTTAAGAACGGACATCGACGCAAACGCAGTCGTTGATATGATCGTTCGTCGCCACGGCAGCGATCGCCAAACGGTGTATTTGCAGGAGCGGCACGTGGCCCAGGCTTTTCAAGAGGCATTGTTCAAGCGAGTCCGGCCAGAAGAACGGATTGAGCGGCTAGACCGAATCCTCGGAGCGCACACGAAGGCGAAGCACCCGGAAGACTTTGTCGCGATGCAAAACGACATCCGCTCGCATCTCATGAAGGCTGGCAAACCGGCGTTCGTCGAGGAGACTTTCATCAGTTTCAACGACGCGCGCCGACTGATCCTGGAACTCGGGGGTATTCCGTGCTACCCGGCGCTCGTCGACGGTGCATCGCCAGTTTCTCAGTTCGAAGCGTCGCCGGAGAAGTTGATTGCCGAGATCAAGGATCGGAACATTCACGCCGTGGAATGGATACCAACTCGCAACAAGATTGAGGTCCTGCGCGGGTATGCTGGGAAGATGCGCGCGGCTGGTTTGGCGATTGCCGCCGGCACGGAACACAACACGCTGGACCTGATCCGGTTCGACCCGTTCTGCCGGGATGGCGACGTGCCCGGCGACATGCGCGCGCTCTTCTGGGAAGGCGCCTGCGTTGTGGCGGGGCATCAATTCCTGGTCCTCCACGGCGACTGTGGATTTGTGGACGGCGAAGGTAATCTCAACCCGAACTTCGCGTCGGCGGACGAGCGCATCGAAGCCTTGGCGAGCATCGGTTCGGCGGTGATGCAGCGCTATCACGAGGTGTACGGAAGGACGACTTAAGGCAGCTACCATGACAACCGCGACGACGACTAGCGCCTGGCCCGCCTTTCTCTCCAGCGACGATCCCCTCGACGTCATCGTCAAGCTGTCGCGTTTTTTCGGTTCCGACCCGTCCATGGTGCTTGCCGGCGGCGGCAATACTTCGTGCAAGATAGCTGACATCCTGTACGTGAAAGGCAGCGGTACGGCGCTGGCCACAATGACGCGCGATGGCTTCGTGAAGATGGACCGCGGGAGACTGAGTGAACTTGCCGATGCGACGCTGGACTCGGACCCTAGAACACGGGAGGAGCAATTCAGGCAATTGGTCAACGGCGCCCGATGCGAGCCGGAGAAGGGTCAGCGGCCGTCGGTCGAGGTAGTCTTGCATCACCTTGTCCCGGCCAGGTACATCGTGCACAGTCACGCGACCATCGCGAACGCGCTGACTTGTCACGCAGGCGGTCGAGCGTTGGCCGAGCGGATATTCGGTGACGATATCGTGTGGGTGCCGTATGTCGATCCCGGCTTCATCCTCGCGCAGACGTTAAAGCAATCGCTAAAAGAATACCGGGCACGCACTGGCCGCGAACTGCCGAAGGCAGTCCTGATGGCGAACCACGGTCTGATCGTTGCCGGCGACGATCCTGAAGCGATCCGCGACAACACCGCTGAGATTCTGCGAAAGATCGCCGCGCGGCTTGGTGATGACTGGCAGACCAAGTCGATTGGCCCAGTCACGCGCATCGGAGAGACGAACCGTTGGGTGCGCATGATCGGTCCAGCGTTGCGCGCTCTGTTGGCCGAAGACCCCGCCGGCGCGCTGAAGGTAGTCACCTTTGACGATTCGGAAGTCGCCCTCGGCCTTGCCGGAGCGGAAGCTGGCAAGGCTATGGCGTGTGCCGGACCGCTGACGCCCGATCAGATTGTCTACTGCAACAGCTTCCCGCTGTGGTTCAAACCGGAAGACGGTGAAGACGAGGACGCGCTGATCTCGCGTTTGCGCTCAGCGATCGAATCGCACGCCAAGGAGGCTCGCGTTCCCCCCAAGGTAGTACTAGTGCAAGGCGTGGGTCTGTTTGGCATTGGCGACGATCTCAAAATGGCGAACACCGCGCGCCAAGTTTATCTCGATGCGATCAAGGTGATGGCGGGCGCCACACGACTGGGCGGCGGCGCCAGGGGCGTGAGCTACCTGACGGATCGCCAGCGCTTGTTCATTGAGAATTGGGAATTCGAGGTGTACCGCAAGAAGGTCGCCGCCGGGCATGCCGCGGTTGGTCGCCTGAAGGGCAAGATTGCAGTCGTTACCGGGGCCGCTCAAGGATTCGGTCTCGAGATCGCGCAAAGCCTCGCTGCTGCGGGCGCTCACGTTGCGTTGACGGATGTTAACGAGCGAGGCGCAGCCGCCGCGGCACGTGACCTGTGTGAGTCGCACGGCGTCGGTCGCGCTATCAGCCTGCCGATCAACGTCACCGACGGCGGAGCCGTTGCCGAGTGCATTAACCAAGTCGTGCGCACCTATGGCGGATTTGACCTCTTCATCTCAAACGCAGGGGTGCTGAAAGCCGAATCCGTCAAGACCCAACTCGAAAGAGATTTCGAATTCGTTACGGATGTGAACTACAAAGGCTATTTTCTGTGCGTTCAAAAAGCCGCGCCGATTCTCGCCACCCCGCACAAGGCCAAGCCTGGCTATCTCAGTGACATTATTCAAATCAATTCCAAATCGGGTCTTGTGGGCTCCAGCCGCAACGCGGCCTATGCGGGCAGCAAGTTTGGGGGCATTGGTCTAACTCAGTCCTTCGCGTTGGAATTGATTGCCGACGGAATCAAGGTCAATTCCATCTGCCCAGGCAATTTCTTAGACGGCCCGCTATGGTCCGACCCCGAGAAAGGTCTCTTCGTGCAGTACCTGCGGGCCGGCAAAGTGCCGGGCGCGAAGACGGTCGACGACGTGCGTCGTGCCTACGAAGCGAAAGTGCCGATGGGGCGTGGCTGCGCGACGGCGGATGTGATGAAAGCGATTGTCTATTTAGTCGATCAGCAATACGAAACAGGCCAGGCCTTGCCCGTGACGGGTGGGCAGGTTATGCTGAGTTGACCATTGGTCCACGCTATCCTCGGCAAGAGGAATGGGGCATCACCGACATGACAGCATCAGTTCCTAAGACCCAGCACGCGATCCAGCTCGTTGGGCCGGGCGCATTGAAACTGAACACAGCGAAACCGGTGCCTAAGCCGGGGCCACACGAGATTCTTGTGAAGATCGAGGCTGTCGGTTTGTGTTTTTCCGATTTGAAGCTGCTGAGACAGTTCGATAAGCATCCGCGGAAAACCGAGATAGTCGGCGGAATCGAGTCGGACATACTCAAAGGGATACAAAGCTACCGACCCGGCAGCATGCCCACCGTGCCGGGTCACGAAGTCGTTTGCCGTATCGTTGGCGTTGGCGAACAAGTGAGGCATCACAAGGTTGGCCAGCGCTGTCTCGTCCAGGCCGACTACCGTCAGTTGCCCACGGCGGGCGGCTCCAACGCCGCGTTCGGATACAACCTGGAGGGCGGCCTTCAGGAATACACACTGCTCGACGAGCGCGTCGTCATTGCACCAGACGGCGATCGATTTCTGATCCCGGCGGGTGAGGACAAGAGCGCCTCCGCGGTGGCGCTCGTCGAACCGTGGGGGTGTGTTGAGGCTTCCTACGCAACCGGCGAACGAAAGACCATCAAGGCGCGAGGCAGAACGCTGGTCGTCGCGGCTGACGGGCGCGGGGCGAAGGACCTCGCCGACTGTTTTTCGCCGGAGGGCGAGCCAGCGGAAGTGCTGAGTGTTTCACCGAACAGTGTCGTCGGTCTTCCCGACGAGAGTTACGACGATATCGTCTATTACGGCTCCAACAAGGCGACCATCGACGCGCTTAACGACAAGCTAGCGCCGCGCGGGATTCTTAACATCGTGCTGGCAGGCCAAAGAATCGGCCAGCTTGTGTCGGTCGGCGTTGGACGCGTTCACTACGGCATGACGCGCTGGGTCGGCACAACGGGCATCCGCCCGGCCGAGTCGTATCAGCACATCCCCCAAAACGGCGAGATTCGCGCAAACGACAGAATCCTCGTCGTTGGCGCGGCTGGACCTATGGGCGAGATGCACGTGATTCGCAACATCTGCAGCGGTCTTACCGGCCTAACTGTAGTCGGCACGGACCTCGACGATCGGCGGCTCGAGGGTCTGTGGCGCAAGGCCGGGCCGATGGCCCCGGCCAACGGCGTGGCACTGCGCCTGGTCAATCCCAAGCGCGAGTCCCTCGGCGGAACATTCACCTACTTCGCCTTGATGGCCCCGGTCGGGGCGCTGGTCGCCGACGCGATCCAAAGGGCCGATGTGGGAGCGATCATCAATATCTTCGCCGGCATCCCCGCGCCAACGAAGCACGATTTGGACCTCGATGCGTACATCGAGAAGCGCTGCTTCATGTTTGGGACCAGCGGTTCAACCATCGAGGATATGCGCATCGTGCTCAAGAAGGTCGAGCGAGATCAGCTAGATACAAACGCATCCGTCGACGCGATCAGCGGCATGGCGGGAGCAGCCGACGGCATCGCCGCCGTGGAGAACCGCACGCTGGCTGGAAAGATCATTGTCTACCCGATGCTGCACGACGTGGGCTTGGTGCCGCTGGCCGAGTTGCGCAAGCAGTTCCCGACCGTCGCCGAAAGACTCGATAACGGCAAATGGACCCACCAAGCCGAGCGTGAACTGCTGCGCGTCGCGGGAGGTCGTCACTAAGTGCCTCGCAGCGGAAGAACGTTTGTCGGTTTCGGCTTCGGGCCAATCCAGAGCGCGTTGTTTCTCTACGAGGCTTATTGCTCAGGCAATTTCGATCGCTACGTGGTTGCCGAGGTTGACGCGCCGCTGGTCGGCGCCGTGCGGGCGGCGGGCGGACGCTACGCCATCAACATCGCGCATCCGGACCGCATTGAAAAGGTGGTGGTCGATGGTGTGCGTGTGTGTCAGCCCGCCGACGAGTCCGATCGTCGTGAACTGGTCGAAGCGATCGGCGCGGCGGACGAAATAGCCACAGCACTGCCGAGCGTGCGATTCTACGAGACCGGCGATGCGGCGAGCGTGCCGAGACTGTTGGCCGACGGTTTCAAACGGCGTGACCCATCCAAGCCAGCGATCATCTACGCGGCGGAGAATCACAACCGCGCCGCCGAAATCCTCTCGGAACGATTGAGCGCCCAAGTCCCGGCCGGAGCTCTGGCCAACGTGCAAACGCTCAACACGGTCATCGGAAAGATGAGCGGCGTGATCACGGAGGCCGACACGATCCGGCGGTTCGGCCTGGCGCCGCTGACACCAGACACGCCGCGTGCCGTCCTGGTGGAGCGGTTCAATCACATCCTGATATCCCGCGTAACGCTGCGAGGTTTCCAGAGGGGCATCGGTGTGTTTGTCGAAAAGGACGACTTGCTGCCATTTGAAGAGGCCAAGCTCTATGGACACAATGCTATTCATGCCTTGATTGGCTATATGTCTCGTCTTCGGGGACTGGCCACGATTGCCGAGGCCGTTCGCCACGCCGACATCATGGCAATCGCGCATGCGGCCTTCATCGAGGAATCCGGCGCGGCGCTCGTGAAGAAATACGAGCACATCCA
>JAXDCU010000375.1:0-7338 GCA_034677645.1 Verrucomicrobiia bacterium | reverse complement strand
GCAACTTCCTCAAGTACGCGCGGGCGAACTGGGCGCGCGCGCCACGCTATGTGTTGCTCGCCGGCAACGGGACTTACGATTACCGGAACAAGTTCGGGCACGGCGACAATCTCGTGCCGCCGCTGATGACGCCCACGTTGTCGGGCTTGTTCGCGTCAGACACGGCTTTCGGCGATGTAGAGGGGAATCTGGCGCCGGAGATTTCAGTTGGCAGACTGCCCGCGCGCTACAGCTCGGAGTTAAGCGCCATGGCCCAGAAGATAATCACTTACGAGTCGCGCGGGGCATTATCGCCGCCAGTCGCGCTGCTGGTAGCCGACACGCCGGACGCGGCTGGCGATTTCGTGAAAGACATTCAGACGGTCGCCGCGGAGCTCGAGGACAACTATCTGAATCGCATGGCGTACCCTGGACTAGTGCCCGACGTCCGACAGGAAGTGTTGAACGGCCTCAAGGAAGGAGCTGACATGCTTTGCTACATCGGGCACGGCGCGATCGATCGGCTTGGCGGTTCCGGCTATCTCGAGGGAAGCGACGTGCCGACGCTGGCCAACGGCGCGCGATTGCCTGTCATGCTGGCAATGACTTGTCTGGCTGGCCAGTTCTCCGTCCCGGGCACTGATTGTCTCAGTGAATCGTTGCTGCTCGGCCCGGTCAACGGCGCCATCGCCGCCATTTCACCCACGGGGTTGTCATACAACCAGGAGGCGGTGGCATTGAATCTTGAACTCGTGCGGAGCTTCCAAGACTCTCGCCGCTCGCGCATAGGCGACTATGTCGTGGACGCTTTTGGACGCTACAACGCGACAGGCACCAGACTAACACCTTCCGCGATCTACGGAATCATGGGTGACCCGGCGACGCAATACGCGGGCGCGCTCACCGGACCGCCCGCCCTGGCAATCGGCCGTGTCGAGGACGGCGCCCTGCTCCTATCGGTCACGGGTGTGATTGGGCAGGAGTGCGTGTTGTCGGCGTCGTCAGAAGTGTCGGCGCCATCGACGCAATGGCTGGACCTGACGAACTGGGTGATTGACACCGAACCGGTCACCATCGAGCTCGACATCAGCGGCGAACTTCCCCGGAGATTTTACCGAGTCACAACTCACCCCTGATGGCTGCCGGGAACGGTCGCGGTTCATGGAAAGCGGAGTTTCTCTCTCAGAACGCATTGAGCGCCATGAACCGTGCGGTAGGGCGACGCTCCCGCGGAGCCGGGCCGGGTGTGCTGCAAAGGCTGTGAGCGGCTCGGCTGGAGCCTCGCCCTACCGGGGAATGCACAGGTTCATGGGAAGCCGCCTGAAGGCGGAACTCTGACAGGTCGCGAGCCGGACAACGCCGCGGACCATGCAGAGCGGCCGCCCGCCAGAGTCCCGCGTTTACGCGGTAAAGCACGGTTCATGGGGAGCCTCCTTTGTTGTTGCGAACACACTTCGTGGCCATGGACCAGCCAACCGCTTGCTTACGCGCGCGGCTCTGTTGTTTCTATCAATACTATGGCTTTTGCCTGCCTCTGTTTGGAGTGTCGGCCCGACTTTTGCCACGCGAACTTCCGGTTGGCGTTTTGGAGGTCGCAGTTGCATTCGGGCGTGAGTGTTCCTGGGTTGGACGACTCGGGGCCACTTTCTCGATGTAACGTGAGTCGGGCGCTCTCGATGTTGTCGTCGGACCCGGGACGGTCACCTGTTCAGGCCGAGTGACGCGGACCGGGGGTGGAGGTGTGGTTTTCACCTGCTTGGTTTGGACCTGTTTGGGCTGTTTAGCTTGCGGCTCCTGCTTGGGCCGCGGCTGCGCCTGGCGGACCACGGGGGGCGGGGCTGCAGTCGGCTGACTGGCTGGGGCTTCCCAGTGGTTTCGCTGGTCACGGAAGTTGCGGACTTCGGTGGACTTAGCGGATATCTGCTGGCGCTCGGCGTGGGTGATCCGTTCGAACTTGACCGGCGTTGCCTGGGAAACAGCGAATGTCCTCATGGGCTGGACCAGGGGACGTTCCGGGCGTTTGGCGGCGGGCATCCGTTCCATCTGAGCGTGGAATTCACGATATGTATGTGCGGGTCTGAGGTCGCGGTTGGCTCGGCGCATGTTGAACTCATGGGCTTGCCTCTTGGCCCAATTGGGTTCGCTTCGCCGGAATTGCCAGCGATCGTAGACGAATAAGGGATCATACCATGTGCGGACAGTCTGGCATCTGAACCACGGGTAGATGCCGACGCGCAAATAAACATCATCATAGTAATCTCCAAAGAAGTAATGGCGGTACCGGGGATAGGCAAACAGGTTCAGCCTCAGAATCCCCAGGTCCACGCAGATTCCAGGTGAAAACACAAAACCGATCTGGACGCGGGCAGGGGGCGGGAAATAGGCCGGCGCAAAGAGCACGCCTCGATTGTCAAGATCGTAATCCCAGTGGCCTGGGACAAAAACGTAACCGCGCGGCGTCCAGACATAGTGTGACGGCGCCCAGACCCAGCCGACATGTGGAGTAATCCAGTAACCACCGCGCAGCACATATCGGCCGCCGGACCAATACCAGCAACCAGGCACCCAGACTTGATCCGCCACGGGCGGTTTTCCCGGCGCTTCGACTTCGACTGCCGCGGGAGGCGCGGGCAGGTACTCGATCTGCTCCTGAGCTGGCGCGGCAATCGCCTTCCAGAAACCGGCGATCCACTGCCAGCCGCTGCTGGTTTGCACCCAATAGCCAGGCACCCAGTAGGTCCGAGGCGGCGCGTTTCGCCAACAGCCGCTCACCCAGATGAAATCATTCCGGTCGGAATCCCACGCCCAATAACCCGGCACCCATACGATATCAGCCCCCGCCGGTTTCTCGGCGGGCGGCAGTTCCTGAATTGGCTCCGGAGGCCGATTCGGCACTGCGACTGGCGCTTGGGCGTCCATCGTTACCGGTGTGGCAAAAGCCTCGTGGACTGGGCCGCGAGCTAGAATCTCGCTTCCGGCTGGCAACTCATCGACCGGCAGTGCTGGCTGGGCCCAACTCTGCTGGCTGAAAACCGGGAGGAAACACACGAGCATCGCGATCTGTCTTGTCGAGGCGCTCCCGAGAAAGTTGAAGAATCTCTGTTTCATAACTACTCAGTGAGCTTGGGCCGAACGTCGTTTGTCAACAAGCTCAAAATGGTTGCATCGCAGCCGATTCCCCACGCCGCGCTGTGTGCGGCGACTGCGTCGCCGGCTCAAGGTCATTACAACGATAGGATTCCAAAGCCGGTGAATCTCCGCCGGCTGCGAGGATTCCGCAAGATAGCAGCGCATGGAATTGCAGAAACATGGAGTCGGCGTCATGGTCCGGGACAGCGCTCACCGAGCGGTGATTTGGAATTTGCTTTGTTCGATTCAAGTAAGTCTGTTGTAATCCGTTTGTTTGGAGTGATCCATTTTTATCATACTGTGTGCAACAAACGATCGGTTCATGAGAAGCAGTGTTTCTCCTTTAGAACGCATTGGAACCATGAACCTTGCGGTCTGGTCCACAACGAAGCCGCCTGAAGGCGGAACTCTGACCGGTCGCGAGCCGGACAACGCCGCGGACCATGCAGAGCGGCGGACTGCCAGAGTCCCGCGTTTACGCGGTAACCTCGACAAGACACGGTTCATAGGGAGCGAGGTTTCTCTTTCCAAAACGCATTGGAACCATGAACGCGGTAGGGACGCGTTCCACCGCGTCCCCGTTTGTTGGGCGAAATCAGGGACCGAGTGGAATCGGTCCCTACCTTGGTTCATGAAAAGTATCAAAGTCTCACCCCTGTTCGCCGCGGGTCTCGCTGGGGCGCTCTTTCTGGCTGACTGTGCTCTGCCAGCCGCCGCGGCCGCCACGCTGCCGAATGTTGTGCTGATCTACGCCGACGACCTTGGCTACGGCGATTTGGGTTGCTACGGCGCAACACGAATACAGACGCCGAACATCGACCGCCTGGCGAAAGAAGGTCTCCGGTTCGCTCATGGCTACTCGGCAGCGGCGACCTGCACGCCGTCGCGCTACGCCCTCATGACTGGCGAGTACGCCTGGCGCCGTCGCGGCGCTGGTGTCCTGCCAGGCAACGCCGCCTTGATCATCGAGCCTGGGCGCACGACCCTGCCGTCCATCTTTCAAAAAGCTGGCTATCGCACTGGCGTCGTCGGCAAGTGGCATCTCGGGCTCGGCAGCGGCCAGATCGACTGGAACGGCGAAATCCGACCCGGCCCCCTCGACGTCGGCTTCGACCGTTGTTTCATCCTGCCGGCGACCGGCGACCGCGTGCCGTGCATCTATGTCAATGGACGCCGCGTGGTCAATCTCGATCCAGCCGATCCCATCGAAGTCAGCTATGGGACACCGCTGCCCGGCGTGTTGACAGGCCGCGACAACCCCGAACTGCTGCGGCTGCGCCCAAGCCACGGCCACGACCAGAGCATCGTCAACGGAATCTCCCGCCTGGGATACATGAAAGGCGGGAAAGCGGCGCTCTGGAAAGACGAGGAGATGGCCGACAACCTTACTCGACAGGCGATTCGATTCATTGAGGCAGAGGAGAAAAAACCATTTTTCCTGTTCTTTGCCCTTCACGATCCACACGTACCTCGTGTTCCCCACCCCCGTTTCGTCGGCAAGACCGCCCTCGGCCCTCGCGGAGATGTGATCGCGCAGATCGATTGGTGTGTCGGCGAGGTCCTGGCCGCGCTTGATCGGCTTGGCCTCGCCACAAACACGCTGGTTGTTTTCACCAGCGACAACGGGCCAGTGGTGGACGACGGCTACCGGGACCAGGCCGTCGAGAAGCTGGCCGACCACAAGCCCTCAGGCCCGTTGCGGGGCGGCAAGTACAGCAAGTACGAAGCTGGCTGTCGCGTGCCATTCATTGTCCGCTGGCCGGGCCGGGTCAACCATGGGACCAGCGGCGCGATTGTCAGCCAAGTTGACCTGGTGGCGTCCATGGCGAGCATGGTTGG
Organism: Verrucomicrobiia bacterium; assembly: GCA_034677645.1. GTDB lineage: Bacteria > Verrucomicrobiota > Verrucomicrobiia > Limisphaerales > J093 > JAAYVR01. The sequence continues at coordinate 2,391 of JAXDCU010000375.1, read as the reverse complement.
CCAAACGCTCGCGCCGACCGATGCGCCGGACAGTCTCCCGGTGTTCCCGGCGCTCCTGGGCGGTTCGCCCAAGGGCCGCGACTACGTTGTCGAGCAAGGTGGCGGCGCGCTCGCGTTGCGACGTGGCAACTTGAAGTTCATCCCGGCCAACCTGGGTCCCCAGGTGAGCGCAAATACTAATGTCGAGCTCGGGAATAGCCGCGAACCGCAGTTGTTCGATCTGGCAAATGACCCAGGCGAGCGGACAAACCTCGCCGCGGCTCAGCCCCAGGTCGTTGTCCGTTTGAAAGAGGAGCTTCAGCGGATTCGCGGTGCTGGCTTCACAAGGCCTGGCGCCGCGGCGGCAACCCCGCCTCAGGCTTTGCCAGCCTCAAGAGACGCGCGGAAGTAACCAGGCAGACACGGGCGGAGCCGCGGTCAGGAAGTGCCACGCGCATTCGTTACGACCTTGAGCGCCGCTTCGCAACGATGCCGGATTCCCTCCCAATTCAAATCGGCGAAATCCTGTTTCTTCGCGATCCAGGTGCCGCCCACGGCCGCAACCGTGTCCAGGCGCAGATAAGACTCGAGGTTGGATGTATTAACGCCGCCTGTCGGCAGGAATCGAACTCCAGTATGCTTGTAAGGTCCGGAGAGCGATTCGAGCATTGGCACTCCACCCAGCGCTTCGGCAGGGAAGAACTTGAGCAGCTTGCAGCCCAGCGAGAGCCCTCGCTCGATGTCACTGGGCGTGGCCACTCCAGGCACGAAAGCCAAGCCAATCTCCAAAGCTCTCTCGACGATCAGCGGGTTCAGACCCGGCGCCACGGCAAATGAAGCGCCACTGTCTCTTGCAGCCTCCAGATTATCGATAGTCAGCACCGTGCCAGCGCCCACAGCCATTTGTGGACGCTCACGCGCCAGCTTGCGGATTGCCTCGGCGGCGGCCGCCGTGCGGAACGTGATTTCAACCACAGGCAAGCCGCCAGAGAGCAGAGCGTCACCGAGCGGAATCGCGTCTTCGACCCGGTCGATTGAGATGACAGGCACAACCCCGATAGGCGGAATCCGATTGAGTACGGTTTCGTGTGACATGGAGTGTTCAGTGATCAGAATGCAGCACTATCTTGCAGAGTCCTCGCAGCCGGCGGGTTTCCTTCCGAGCTTGTGAGCCAGCCATCCCAATCGATCGAACGTCGCTGCGCGCTCTTCCGGACCGCGCTTTCTGTGAAAAGTACGTCACAAAGCCGGGCTCAGTCCAGACGCTTCGCGCGGTAGTATTTTTGTGGGCCGGAAGCTCGCACCGAGTCGAAAACGTAGACCATCTGGCCGGTGCCATCAACTGGGTCGCCCAGGTCGTACCAGTACGCCGAGTCGACTTCATCGGCCCATTGGACCTGATAGTGCTTGAGAGGTTCTGTGTTCCAGCCGATCTCGACGGCCACCCAGACTTCGGCCAACATGGTGTCGTCCGGTTGTTCGCCGTGCAGACGGGCCAGGTACGCTTGCCCAATCTGGTTGAATTGCTGGATACTGCCCGCCGCCAGCACCATGCCGTCGGGCTCCACACCTAGCGACTTCACCGCGCCGGCGCCATCCGTCGTTGCCACAAATTCCGTGTCCAAGCTGCCGTCGGTATTCAACTGAGCGATGTCGTTATGCTCGACACCGTTGATTGATGTGAAATCACCCCCCACCAAAAGCTTCCCGTTTGGCCCGGCGGCAAGGGCCATTACATCCGCGGAGGAACCTGTTTTTGCGACGTTCACGACGAAATCGTAGTCAAGATTCCCGTTGGTGAAGAAATGCGCCAGGCCGACTTGGTCCTTTCCAGCCACTTTCCTGAAAGTACCGCCCACGTAAACTGAGAGGTCCTTGGACACCAGCACCGCATGCACACCGGCATCCTCGATGTTCTGCGTAAAACTCTCGTCAAGCGTGCCAGGGACCACGCACGGTGGCGACCATACTGTCCAAGAACGAACAGGAGATTCCGACGAACGCAAGAAATAACCCGAGAAGCCTCTGTGGGATTGAGTGCTTCATTGTTTTTCCTTTCTTTGTCGACTGTATGGATTTGTAGTGACTCAAGTCGCAAAGACAAGTTCTTTTGTGAGCGGGTGAACAGTTGTTGAGGGATTGAGAACCTGAGAATCGGCAAACCACCCAGTGCTCCGCTTTCCCAATCCAGCCGCGGCAGAACCCTCGCCACCGCTCCGATTCACGTGTTGCCAAACTTTTGTGCATATGCACGCAAGTTTGGCACTGGAGTTTGGACATTCTTTGCTGAACTCAGGCGGGCGGTTTTGCCATGAAGCGGCGCCCAGTCACGCGGCAGCGGCTTCCACCATGGTTTGGCAGCACGGAGGACTAGTCCCCGTCGCAAAGAAGGTGCAGGTTTGGGCTAGTTGC
>JAXDCU010000374.1:0-10190 GCA_034677645.1 Verrucomicrobiia bacterium | reverse complement strand
CGCTTTGGCGGCAATTGGTACGTGCTGCGCACATTGCGGTACTCTACGTAAGGCGGATTCCCAATTATCACATCAAACCCACCGGCACAGACAATTCCGTAGAACTCAACGAGCCAGTGAAAGGGACAGTGCGAATTCAGCCACTGGGAATACGCGGCTCTGTCATTGACCTTCACGCCATAGTCGCTGGCAAGGTACCTGTTCAGTTCGTCTTCCAGCGCCTTCATCTGCTTCCGCAGCGTGACCTTTGCTGATGTGAATTGACTGGAGCCCATGCCGCGCTCGGTCTGCATCTCGCGGAATTGGCGGAAGGCGCGGTCAGCCAGTTCGACGTTTTCCTCGAACCGTTTGTAGGCACTGGAGCTTTCGCCCAGCAGGAGTTTGCCCTGTCCACCGGCTTCCTCCTTGAACGCCCGGCGCACTTCATCCGCCGTGGCGTAGCCGACGAGCGTGTTCCCGGCGCGGATGTTGAAATCAATGTCCGGCAGCGGCTCGATGCCGAAATTGTCCTTGGCCGCGTCGGGTTCGACCTGGGCGGCGAGCTTGAGGAACAGGCGGAGATTACAGATTTCCGTGGCCTCCTCCATGATGTCCACGCCGAACAGGTTGTTCAGGATGATGGATTTCAGGATGAAGTAATCGGCGTTGGGGTGCGTCTCCACGCGCTCGAGCACGGCCCGGAAGTCCGAGAACTTCCTCAGATTCCATTTTACCGTGGCATGGGCATCTTGCCCATGTTGGTTCGTCATGGGCGGGACGCCCGTGCTACCAGTTGTGGCTCGGCGATCCTGGCCGAGGTTTTCGTCGGGGGCGATCCCGGGCGGATACAAACGCGGCAGCAGTCCGGGAGCACGCCCCAGCCATGGCCAATCGCTAAGACCTGCGTTTGACGGGTTCTCCAGCACATACCTGACCTGCCGCTCAAAGTCAGTCTCATTCCGCACCAAGTGGTCGTAATACTCATCCTGCCAAAACTCGCCGGACCTCCCCAACAGGTCATTGGCTTGTTTGGAGGTATAGGATTTCCAGGAATGGAGGAGCTTGGGGAGAGTCCAATCGGCAAGGGGGCGAAGAACCACATGCACATGATTGGGCATGACGCACCAGGCGAAGAGTTCGTAGCGTTGGGTATCAAAGAATCGGAGGGCGTGAGCGACGACTTCAGCCACCCGCTGGTTGCGGAGAAAACAGCAGCCGTGACCGGCGTCCAGCCACTGTTCCACCTTCTCGGAGTGGAATTGGTCCAGGCGCTCGCGCTCGGCGTCACTCAACTCCCGGCCCATTTGGCGGGCGGTTTTGAGAATACCTTCGCGCTCCGCCTTCCACTGCTGCAGCACTTTCGCGGGCAAGGCATCAAAGAGGCGGAAATTTACGGCATAAGTGGCCCCCTCCTGCGTCCAGTGTGGTAGGTACGCCCCCTGTCGGCGCTGGATCGGCGCGTAAGCATTGTGACCATGGGTGGTATGGGCATCCTGCCCATCGGGAGCCCGCACGGGCGGGACGCCCGTGCCACGATCGTAGTCGCCCACGAACGCTTCCATGCGCTCCAGACAAGCTTCGTACAGCGGCTTGAGGATGTTTAGCGCCGCGAACAGAAACGCGCCCGAACCGACTGTGGGATCGAGCACCGAGAGTTTCTCCAGTGCGTGCCAGAAGGCCCGCAGCAATTCCGGGCTGTCGCAGTTGCGGATGACATCCTGCGCGAACTGCACGATGTCGAGGTTCAGGGTGACTAGATCGTTGATGTCGCGCACCTGACCGCTGGCCAGCTTGGCGCGTAATTCTTCGTAACGCTGCCGCCGGGCCACGACCTCGCGCCAGATTTCCGTGGGCAGCGCGTATTCCGACGGCGCGGGTTTGTTCCACGCCTTGCGGCGTTCGATCAGGTTCGGCTTGGTGGTGTCCACGCCCTGCTCGATTTCCTTGGGCAGCGGCAGCGGGGCTTTGAGCGGCGCAGGCGGCTGGCTGTGGATGTCCAGTCTGATGCCGTGCTTGATGGCCGGGTAGATGTAGCGGTCGGGATCGGCTTGCAGGAGTCTCCACACCGAGTTGTCGTCCTCGAACGCGGCCTTGCACGCCTTGCGGGCGGCGTCGAACAGGAAGGGGATGATCGTGTTCCGGCTCATGTAGCCGGTGATGTCCTCCTGCGTGTAGTACGCGCCCATTTGTTTCTGGTTAATGTACTTCTCGAAGATGAAGCCGAGCACATCCGGGTTGATCTCGTTGTCGGCGCGGAGCGGGCGCTCGTCCAGATGCCACTGGTACTGGTCGAAGTAATCGAAGATGCGCTCGAAGGCCCGGTCGGGAATCTCGATCTTCTCCCAGCGCTGCTCGATGACGTGTTTCTCGAAGAAGCCGCCGTTGAGATAAGGGATGCGTCCCAGCAGGTCTTGGAGTTCTTTGGGCCGGGCCTTCCCGCCCAGACCTTCGTGGAACAGCCGCAGCAGGAAGTAGCGGTAGAATGAGTAGAACTTGTCCCGGCCCTTTTCAGCCTGACAGCGTTTGAGCCGGTTGCGGAGGTAGTGCGGGTCGCCATCAAGGAAGCCTTTGCGCTGGACGAAATAGACGAACATGAGGCGGTTCAGCATCACCGACGCGTACCACTCGCAGTCGGCGACATCATCAATGCCATCCACGAACTTGAAGAAGCTGGCGTGCTCCTTCTTGAACTGGTCGTAGAACCGCTTGGTCACGCGCTCCACGTCGAAGCCTTTCCGCGTGCGGGTGGCCACGTCCACCAGCGTCAGGATTTCTTCCTCGTCGAAACTGAAGGCAATGGTTTGCAGCTTTTGGAACAGCGCTTCGCCCGATTGGAGCTTGTTGAAGGTGTGCTCACGGCAGGCGGCGGGCTTGCCGGGTTCGCGTTTGACCCATTGCCAAATCTGGGTGGTTTTGCCGGGGTCGGTGAAAATAATCAGGTGCTCGTGAGCGGTCTTTATGACCTGTTGCTCGATCTTCCGGCGCAGGGCGTATTCAGGGATGCGACCGCCGTCCGGCGCGGGGCATTGATAGGCGACCATGCCGCGCTTGTGGGCAATGGCCAAAAGCGCGTGGCGCTGGCCCTCCACCGTGACCTCGACGGCGGCGGGCGGATTGTCCCAGCCCAGTTCCTCGATGAACAACTGGCGAAAGCTGAAGTCGCGCAGATACTGCTGGATGCGAGGTTTGTTCATGAATCAGCGTGGCTTTCCGCGCCGGACCTTGTAGGGGACGGACGCCTCTTTGACGTGGAACCCGACTTCGGGCCTCGGCGGCGATGGCGGCGGCGACATGAGCTGGCGGATCGCGTCGAACACGACTCGGAACTGGGCATCGTACTTCTGCTCGAGTTCGGCAAGTTTGCGCGCCAGTTCGGCATTGGTGAGGAGCATTTCCCGTAGCCGGACGAAGGCGCGCATAACGGCGATGTTGACCTGCACGGCGCGCCGGCTGCGAAGAACGCCGGACAACATCGCCACGCCCTGTTCGGTGAAGGCCATTGGCCGGGCTCCGCCGAGCTTACCCGCTCCAGGTATCACATTCTGTGAGACCAGGTCTGCCACCTCGTCGTCAGTAAGCTCGAACATGAAATCGGCCGGGAATCGCTGCAGGTTTCGTCGCACGGCTTGCTTCAAGGCGCGGGTCTCCACGCCGTAAAGCGCGGCGAGGTCATAATCTAAAAGGACACGCTGCTGTCGAATCCACAGGATTCTGCGCTCGGCCTGGAGGGCAAGTGGGCTTTCGCGATAATTCATAACTCGGCTGGCTCCGACAAACCCATCGAGCAGATGATTTGCGGTTCTTGGGTTTGGTCTTCCTCGTGGATGATGCACAGCCGGTCATCATCGCGCAGGGCCATCAAGAGGTCGGCCAGCTTGTCGTCGGAGATGCCGGAGCGAAGCTGCCGGTTGAGCGTATCCGTGGCGGACTGGCGCAGTGGATAACGGTAGATGTCTTCGATGGCCTTGTTTAGTTGCGGTGTGTCGAACAGCGTGCCCTTGACCATCTCGGCATAGCGTTTCAGGCGCTCGTAGGTGCGGAAGCGAGCACCGGATGGCCGACCCAACTGACCGCCCACGGTCTTTTCCTCGGCGACGATCTTTTCGACGCCCTTCCTGACCAGCAGATGGTGTTGATCCATGCGTGGCAGGGCCAGAGTCTCCGGCGCACACTCGGCGGCCCGGAGGATTTCAAACTGGGATTCGGTGACGCTCTTGCCGTCGTCGTCCACCCACGCCAGCGCGTCGTTGCCTTCGGCGGTGCGTACATAGACCAGTACACCCGGCGGTTTTCCTTCCTTGGGCTCATGCTGCTTGGTTGAGAACACCATCGCGGGCAATTCGGGGATGGATTTCTGAAGGTTCGGATCACGATCAATGGCGTTCTTCCAGACCTGATACGCGTAAGAGGCTAGATCAACTTCGCGGTCATCGTCACCATCGAGGATGCCTGCCTTTTCGTGGTAGAGATCGAGCAGCTTTTTCTTCTCCTTCTCGTCCTCAAAGAACGCTTCATCCGTGCCGACGACCTCGGCGTTTTCGCGCAGGCGCTGGCGTACCCGTTCGCGCAGACGAATGATGAGGTTCACGCCGTCAGCCGGAAGGAAGGAGTAGCAGAGGATTTCGGAGGACTTCTGACCGATACGATCCACGCGGCCCGCACGCTGGATCAGGCGGATGATGGCCCAAGGCAGGTCGAAATTCACGATGATCGCGGCGTCCTGAAGATTTTGGCCTTCGCTCAGAACATCCGTGGCCACCAGCACGCGAAGCTCGTCGCTAGGAGCGATCTTGTCGCGCTTGTTGTTGCTCACCGGGCTGAAACGCCACGCGTAGGCCGTGGGGTCTTCGGACTCGCCCGTGACACCGGCGATGGATTTCACCCCACGCTGACGCAGTTCGTGACTCAGGTAACGCACCGTGTCGGCGAACTGGGTGAAGATAATGACCTTTTCCGTTGGGTGCTTCTTCGTGAGCAATGCATGCAGGGCATCGAGCTTGGCATCTTGGGCTGGATTCCAATCCCCAGCGCGTTTCAGGACCTGCAACAGGCTGGCCGCGTCCTTTTCCAGATCAGTTCCCAGCGACTTGATGAACAGGTCTGGGCGCAGCCATTTGAAGCGGCTCTTGAACTGGTGGGCGTACTGCTCGTAAATCTCCGCCGCCCGCGCTTTGAAATCCGCCGCGTTGCGCAAGTTGAGTTTGGTCGATGGCTGGGTGTCCCCGTTTTCGTCATCGAACAACTCGGCATCGGCGCTGGGATCATCCACGTCCTCGTCATAGTTCCCGGCGTCCAACAAGCCCGCGTCCTGCGTGCCGATGGGCAACGGCAAGCCTTTCTCCACCGCGTGCAGGAAGATGTAATTGCGCAGGATGTGCCGCTCGATGGACTGCTGGAACGCTTCGCCGCAACTCTCCAACCGCTTGAACAGGTTCGTGCGGCAAAAGCCCATCAACCGTATCCCTGCGCGGGACAAATCCTGAAGTTGATTTGCATCAGCCTGCGTCGGCGGCTTGTGCGGGCTGGCGGCGATGTAGTTTCCCATGCCGTAGCGGGGAAGACTGAGGGCGTTGATCGCGGCAACCACATCCGGCGCGTACAGGCGGGCGTACTGATCGTTGGCGTCCTTGTCGTTGACCTTGAACTTGACTGTCTTCGGCTTGCGCTCTGGGAAGTAGGAGCGCGTCCCATCTTGGAAAGTCAGGAATTTCTTACCGTTGGCTGGGTCGAGCGTAGCGTAGTTCTCCTGAATGAAGCTGCGCGTGCGCCTCACCATGAACAAGCGCATCAACTCGCGCCAGTCGTCCGTGTGCAGGCTTTTCTCAAAGGCGGCGAGCGACCGTACCGGACACTGATGCTGTTTCAAGAATTCGGTTTCACCCATCTCCTTGAGCAGGCGCTCTGGCCTGATGCCCAAGTCCCGGTCTTCAGCGATGAACAGACGAAGCTGACTGGAGAGATCAAGGTACGTTTTGTTGTAGGGTGTGGCCGACAGGAGAATGCAGCGGCTCTCGTTCTCCTGAATGTACTCCTGAATCGCCCGGTAGCGTTTGCCCGCCCGGTTGCGGAGGTTGTGGCTTTCGTCGAGCAGCACCACGCGGTAGCGGCGCAGATTGGGCAGTTCACGGATGGCACGGGTGATCGAAAGCACCTTCGCCAGCAGCCGGTACTCGGCGACGTAATCCTCCCACATCTTGGTGAGGTTCTTCGGGCAGATGATGAGCGTCTCCGTCAGATGATCGTCCTGAAAAATCTTGGCCACTGCGCTCGCCATGAGCGTTTTGCCAAGGCCAACCACGTCACCAATCAGAACACCGCCGCGCTTGTTCAGGTGATGCGCGGCAATCTTCACCGCCGCGATCTGGTAATCGAACAGTCGATGGCCGAATTCAGGAGGGATGCGAAACTCCGACAGACCGGCGCGGGCTTCCTGCGCCAGATGGTAGGCGATTTTGACGTAGATGTGGTATGGCGGAATAAGGGTTTCCCGCGCCCAACTCTGTTCGAGGATTTGGATCAGTTCGGCGGAGATGTCCACGGACCACCGGTCGTTCCAACGATCCTCGAACCATTTGGAGAGCTTCAGCCCTGCGTCGTGATCCATCACGTCCACGTTCAGTTCGCCCTGATTGGCCAGACCGGAAAGGGTGAGATTGCTGCTGCCGACATAGCCGACGATGGGATTGATCGGGTCGGGCCGGAAGCAGAGGTACAGTTTTGCGTGGAGCGGATGCCGGAGGTAGAGCTTGACCGCGACCTTCTTCGCTTTGAGTTGAGCAGCGAGCCGTCGCAAACCGGCCTCGTCGGCGTTGGACGGCGCACCGAAACCTAGTTGGCATCGGAAGTCCTCCGCCAGCCGTTTTTTGAGCCGGAGGGCGGTTTGGTTATCGAGGTCGCCCTGCTGCTTCACGATCCCCATGAGGTCGCGAAGTTCCTCCTGCGGCAGGCGCTGCATCCCGACCAGCAGGCGGCACTGGTGGCCCTCACCGCCGTCCCACTTCTCGATCAGGTCGTCAATGGCCTTCAACCCGCGCAGATTGAAGTAGCCGACGCTGAAGTCCGCACGGTCGGAGACGGCCAGCGTTTGCTGGAGCGCTGGAAGCAGTGAAGCCTCGATGTTGTCATAGATTCGTGGCATTAGCGGATTCCTTCTGATTCGGGTCGATTCGACGATGCCGCCCCGGTTCAACGCGCCGGAAGCATGTTGCCAGATTGCCTTCCTGACTACCGACTGAGGAAAGACCGCTCATCGCCACAGAAAGCTCTGAGCGTTGATCTTAAGAAGTTTGTTTACAAGCGGCAAGCTGCGTAGACGACAAATCCCAACTGTAGGAAGTCCCGCAAAGGAACGCTGCGACTGGCGACCAGATCGGTCAGCGGTGGAGCGTGGAGGCCGCTTGCTGAATCATGCGCCGCAGTTTTGGCTGGGTACGGGCGTAGCCAACGTCGTGTTTGTAAACGAATGCGCCTGTGGGATGGTACACGGGAAGCAGAAACCAACGCGGCCTCGCACTGTCGTCGCTGAGAACCCACCAGTCCTCCGCCTGTAACCATTTTGAGAGAGTGCGCTCTTTGCAGGCGTAGGCGTATTCCCAATCCCGTGTCAGCGCCGTCATGCTGGCGTGGTCGGGGACGATGGCGTTGTTGTGCCACGACCACGCCTTCGCTGCCGTGGTCATCCGCCTGAAAAGCGTGATCCCCCAAAGCGATTGCACGAACATGAGTAGCGGAAGAATCGAGGAACAGAAGCTCGAGGCTACACTGGCAGTGTTGGCGCAGAACCGGTCCCCGGTCGATGGTGTGCTGGTGAACAAGGCCACGCTGGCCGCACTGCTGACGTGCTTGATTCGCAAGGTGGACAAGCTCATCAAACAGAAGCGGATGCCCGTCATTCGGCTTGGAGCGCGCTGCCATCGCTTCGACGTGGCGGATGTCCTGGCCGCGCTGAATGGTGGAAACTCATGAGCGACGCACAACTTCGAGCCAGATCGTCGCTGAGGTCTCCCGCCATTTAACTCGGCGACGTTTTGAAAATGTCAGCCGCAAACGGATCGTCCGAGTGAATCGGTTCCACGTCCACGCCGTAGGCATCGCGAAAGGCCCGGCTGGAGACGCGGCGCGGGGACCATTTGATTTCAAACGCTCGCATGCGGTTGGTCTCTTTCACCACCAAGTCCACCTCAGATTGGGCCCGGGTGCGCCAGAAGAAGAGTTCCGCCGGCGAACCGAGCAGTGCGTTGCGCTTGGCGACCTCGGCGATGACCCAGTTCTCCCACAACGCGCCAATGTCGGGCCGGAATTCGTCCGTCGAGAACGCGTGGAGCAACGCGTTGCGGACGCCTGTATCCCAGAAGAACACCTTCTGGCTCTTGGCGATTTCCTTGCGCGGATTGGTACTGAAAGACGGGAGCCTGAAAATGACGAAGGTCTGCTCCAGGAGGTCCAGGTAGCGATCCACGGTGGGACGGGCCATGTGAAGCTGCGTCGCCAATTCGTTCACCGACACCTCCGAACCGGCTTGGTGCGCCAGCAGCAACAGCAGGCGCTTGATCAAGTCCGGCGTCTTGACCAGGCCAGTCTGGAGCACGTCTTTCCAAAGGTAGTCCGAACTCAGCTCGCGCAGCAGTCGCACGGGCTCGTCGCTGGTCACGACTTCGGGATAGCTGCCGAAACCCAGTCGCTGCATCAGGAACGCCCGCAGTTGGGATGCGAAGTGCCGACGCAAGTGGCCGGGTGGTAGTTCGGCACTGGCCCATACCTGGGTGCCTAGCGTCTCCGCAAACAACAGCGGCGGCAGCACGAGTTTCCGGTTGCGACCCGTCAAGCTCTCGGCCGCCTGGTCGAGCAGATTCAGGGAGGAGGAACCAAGCAAAAGGAACTTCACGGGCAGATTCGCGTCGTGCCAGCCCTTGATGATTTGGGAGGCCTTCGGCAAACGTTGCGCCTCGTCGATCACCAGCACCGATGGGCTGCCGAGGGAGCGCAAGGCGTCGCCGGGTGCCAGGGCGGCGGCGGCCTGGAAACGGGCCTTGTCCACCTCGACATCGAAGTTGAGGAACATCGCGCCCTGCCCGGTCATAACGTGTTCCACCAAGGTCGTCTTGCCGACCTGACGGGCACCGAGGATGATGCCGACCTTATCGCCGGCGAGGATGTCTTTCAGGGGTTGTTCTGCTTCTCTTCTGAGATACACGAGCGCACAATTACCTGCTATTTTGTATATTGCAAGTCTCAAACAAGCCGTTTGCGCTGCCAGAAAGAAAGGCGTTGGTCAGTGTGCGTCATGCAGCACTCTCACGGACTCGAATCCACCTGACCCGCAAACTACCTGACCCCAGATGCGCTCCCTTTCTGATGACAATTCACAGTCAGACCGGATCGTGCAGTCGCGGCTACGCAGGACAGCGGAATGTGCGGGCCAAGGCTCACTGGCGCCACCCCGCAATCTGACGCCTTGGGTACTGATCGAAGAATGACAAGATCAGCAATTGTCAATTGTATAGACTCGACCTCATTGTCTTGAAAAGAAACAGGGCCGCCAGTAGTTGCGGCCCTGCCAAATTGGAAAGCAATTCTGACTTCTGAGCTAGCTCGTTCGCCGACGAACGACCCAAAGCACGCACAACCCACCAAGCACGCTCAGAGCGACCGTTGAAGGTTCCGGTATTACCTCCAAACGTATGTTGTCCACGTTGAAGCCGCCGCCGGCACTGGCGACGGGCGAATGAATCCGCAAGTCACTAAACGCCCCGGTCGCGGTAGTTCCGATTTCACTCCAGGTGAGGTCCCAGTCGCCCGTGATATCGTAATCCACATTGACGGTGACGCCGTACGTTCCAAACGTCGCTTGCCAGCGCGCCCATCCCGTGTAGACCTCGCCAAATTCCGTCCAGTCTTGGCCTGGTAGCTCTTTGCCCAGATTGATGGTGCGAACACCATGGCCGTGGCCCAATGACAAGGCCTCCGTGTTATCGTTGGCGAAGTTGTTGTCGAAATACCGGTACATCCCCATCTCGAAAAGCGGATTCGCTCCGGTTCGAAGCCCTACTGTGTTCGCTTGGTCCGCGGTCCCGGTGCTGTAAATGTCGGCTGTCAGCCGGATTGGATTGTCGTCCGTAGGCGTGATTGAGAACACTGATCCAACCCACTTAGAAATGTTGGCGGCACCACCAGCACCGCTGTGTGCCGCTGAGGGCAGGGGATTGCCCAGA
>JAXDCU010000373.1:0-11039 GCA_034677645.1 Verrucomicrobiia bacterium | reverse complement strand
TATCGCTGCGGATATGCTCCCTCGTCGCGCCTCGCCGCAGGCCAAATTGGGCGCAACGAACGTCACCGTATTTGCGTTCATGACCACTTAGGGCTCTGGAGCCGCGATTCGCTGCGGTTGTTCACGGACCGCGGTTGGCGCTGAGCCAACGCCGGATGGCGGCTGCCTGCGGATGGCGAGGGTCCAGCTCCAACACACGCGCGTAGTGTGCCCGAGCCTTGGTCCTGTCCTCCAGAGTCCGAGCGTATATGTTGGCGTTGGCAAAATGGGCGGCAACATTGCCCGGGTTCCCTGCGAGGAGCGTTTCCAGTTCGTTCGCGGCGTCCGCCGGATAGCCGGTTTTTTCCAAAGCCAGTGCCAAGTTAAAACGAGCGTTGCCGTCGCCTGGTTTGAGCACGAGCGCGCTCTCGTTGGCCTTGAGCGCGAGCGGCCAGTTGGCGGCGTCGTGTGCCGCGACCCCCAGGTTGTAGTAGGCTTCGAAGTAGGATGGGTCAGCCGCCACCGCCTCCTGGTAACCGCGGATGGCTTGGTCGGTGCTTCCGGCTTTTTGCGCCGCAAGACCCGCTGCGAAGTGGCGCTCGGCCTCCTGACGGTTTCCAGGCACAGGCATGGAGGTTGGCGAGTATTTGTAGCGCGGAAAGACCGGCGCTGTCCGAGTTGCCGGCGCCGACGGTGTGGACATGCGTTGGCCCGAGGCCGCCGGGATCGTCGTGGGCCGGTCCGGACTTGGCGAGGTCTGAGCAACGGCCCGAGGTTGTCCCACGGTGGCCTTGTCCCTTGAACGGACGAGGTTCAGTGGATTGAGTCTCTGTAACCATGATCGTTTGGGAGGTGCTTGCCGCACTTCCGTCGGCGCGGGTGTCAAGGGCTGGGGCAACGTCGCAACCACCACCGACGGCGCCGCGGTGTTGGTTACGGTGCCGGCGGGAATGGACGGTGCGATTGGCCGAGCCGGTGGATTCTCCCTGGGCGGTGAGGAGAATTCCTTTGCTGTTCTGACAGGCGCTTCATCGGCCAGTCGCACGAGTTCCAGTGGAGTCGATGGTGGTTCGTTGGTCGGGCTTGGAGCCTGCGCTGTCCGCGCCTGCGAACGTTGAGGAGGAGTTTGTGGCTCTTTTGGCCGTGAGTTAGTGGTGGCGGCAGCAGTCGTCAGATTCGAGTGTGTCCCGACGACGGGTATTGGCGGCTTGCTCGTGGAGGTGGCAACCGCGGGGATGTTAGTGCGGGTTGCGGGCGGCGTGGTCGGTGCGATCGCGTTTGTCCGTGGCGCGATAGCTTGGGCCAGCAGGTTAGTGGGCGGAAGAGTGACAATCTTGTTCGTCTCCGCAATGCGAGGTCGCTGGCTTGCTTCGAGCTGAGACAGCAACGCGGCGACAGCGGGATGATTCGTTGGGCCGCCAATCGCGTCAAGGTACGTCTTATACTTCTCCGCTGCCAGAACCCGGTCCCCGTGGGTCTGCGCGACGATCGCCTGGTTCAGGAGCGCCGGCGCGTAGTTGGTTTGGAATCTCAACGCCACTTGTAATGATTTCAACGCGTCCTGTGGACGGCGCCGAGCTGCCTGGCACATGCCGATCAGGTTCATCGCCTCGGCGCAATCGGCATTGGGCGCGTTTAGCTCGACGGTTTTCCGGAGGCTTTTCTCGGCTGCTTCGAACAGCCTTGCACGGTACTGGGCGGTTCCCAGTCGCAGCCAACCCCGATAGTCGTTGGGCCGATGGCTGGTGTACGTGAGGAACTCGTTCAGTGCACCGGCAAGATTAGGTTGGTCGAGCAAGGCACACCCCAGGTTGTATCTGGCCGCAGAGAGGTTGAAATCGAGCTTGAGCGCGGTTTGGTATGCCTGGACCGCTTCGGCATTTCGCCCGGCGTGGTGATAGGCAAGGCCGAGGTAGTTCAATGCCTGGGCGGCCGCCGGGGCATTGGCGCCCAGCAGCGTTACTGCACGTTTCAACGGTTCCACAGCCTCAGCCGAACGCCCTTGCCGAATAAGGCGGTTCCCTGAAATGAGCTCCGAGCGACCGGGCGGGTCGCATCCGATTACACAGAGGAGAATCAGCGCGGCTGTGCAGCGCCACAATCGCTGTGCGCCCGACAGCATCCGCGCCCGATCGTTGCGTCGGCCGACATCGCCCGCTGCTCGGGGGCCCGGACTATCGCCGCACTTTTTTATGGCCAGCATGACAAGGGGTGGTAGCATTGCTGGCCCAGCGAGTCAAGAAACCCACGGCGCTCGCTTGCGATGAAGGAAGTCGTCACTTGGTTTGTGCTGATGTGGACCGTCTTTGCGTCCGTTGGCAGCGCCCAGCCTCAGCCGGAGGCGGCACTGACTGAGGCCCTTAGGTCCACCGCGCGCGTGGTCGTGGTAGAAGACCAAACCGCGGTGCAAGCGTTTGTCCCTCGCCACGACGCAGTGCGGCGGATGGTGGAATGCGGGCTGACAAACTGGACTGGCAAGCCATCTGCGGCGGCGGCTTGGCGCAGTCTACTCGCCACTCAGGACGTGATAGGCATCAAGATCGTCTCTGGGCCGGGACCACTGAGCGGCACGCGGCCGGCTGTCGTCGAAGCGGTTCTGCAGTCAATGCTTGACGCCGGCTTTCCGCGCCGCAACTTGGTGATCTGGGACAAGCACCACGACCATCTCAAGCAAGCCGGTTTTGTCGATTTGGCCAGCCGGTATGGCGTGCGAGTCGCCGGCAGCGCCGAGTGCGGCTACGACACGAATAGTTTCTACGACACCGCCCTGGTCGGTCGCCTGGTCTGGGGGGACCACGAGTTCGGCCAGCAACGCCCCGACATCGGGCGGAAGTCTTACGTGTCCAGGCTCCTGACACAAGACATCACCAGATTCGTCAGCATAGCGCCATTGTTGAATCACAACATGACTGGCGTTTCCGGACACCTCTTCAGTCTCGCGATGGGAAGCGTGGATAACACGATCAGGTTCCTGAACGCGCCCGTGGAACTCACTGTGGCGGTGCCCGAAATCTGCGCGCTGCCCGAGGTCGGTGACCGTCTTGCGCTCTGCATCACCGATGGTCTCGTGGCGCAATACTATGGCGAGGAACGAAGCCTGCTGCATTATGCCAAAGCACTATGTCAACTCCGGTTCAGCGCCGATCCGGTCGCTTTGGACGTCCTGTCAATTCATGAAATCGAACGGCAACGCGCCCTGGCGGACACGCCCTCGCCCAAGAACGATCTCAGCTTGTACGCAAATGCGTCCCTGCTTAGTCTTGGAGTTAGTGAGCTGCGCGATATCCAGATCGAGAATGTCCGCTGACTGATTGCTTCGCTGTTCGAATACGACCCAGGCGAGGGCCATGAAAGTGCTCATTGTCGACGACAACGATTCCGTTCTCGAACTGCTGCGGAAACTTGTTGCCGCTGCCGGTCACGAAGTCGTGACGGCCTCCAACGGGGCTGAGGCGCTCAAGATGGCTCGTCTGAGCCCACCGGGTCTGGTCATTACTGATGTGCTCATGCCTGTCCTGGACGGTTTCGCGCTCGCTAGAGCATGGAGACAAGACAATCGGCTCAAGACCGTTCCGGTTGTGGTTTACACAGCGGTCTGTATCGACCAGAACGCTCAAGAGCTGGCGCTCGGTCTGGGGGCGGATCGATTCATAGTAAGACTGCCTGACGATCCGGACGCATTCTGTAGCGACGTCCGGGAAGCTGTCGAGCAACTGAGCGGAGAGCAACTGACCGGAACGCCATCCGTGGCCGCCGATTCAGACCCGGGGATCGCCTCCCAAATGCGTAAGAGCGCGGCTCCATGTGCCTGTGAATCCAACACAATGGCACAATACAGTCCGGCTCTGGTGAGCGATCTCGAACGCATCATCCACCAGCTTCACAAGACCAAGCGCGACTTGGAGAAGAAACTCAAGGCCTGTCGGCACAACCTTCCTTCCAGGCATGCGGAGGAGAGTCTACGCGAAAGCGAACAGCGGCATCGGACGCTTATCGAAGAGTCGCCTGACACAGTGGGCATTCTTCAGGAAGGAGAAGTCGTTTTCATGAATCCCAGTGGCGCGCAGGCCCTGGGCTACGGAACACCTCAGGAAATGATTGGCCTGAAAGTCGAACGGCTGATCCATCCAGACGATCTCAAAAGCGCTCTGGACCGCGTCCGCCGAAGGCTTGCTGGGGAAACCGGCTTGTACCCAGCCGAAGTTCGGTACTTGCGAGTGGACGGAACGGTCGTGCCGGCGGAAGTTGTTGCTGCTCCGGTCCTATTCGACGGCCAGCTTGCCGTGCAGTTCGTTGCTCGCGACATCACTGACCGCAAACGGGCCGAAAAGGAGCGAGAAAAGTTGCAGGAACAGCTCCTCAGAATGCACAAAATGGAATCGGTCGGACGACTCGCTGGCGGCGTGGCGCACGACTTCAACAATATGCTGCAGGCGATCCTGGGAAACGCGGCGCTGGCGATGGCACAGGCCCCGCAAGGGTCCGATTTACAACAGCATATTGCGGAGATTGAAAAAGCTGCTTCACGCTCAGCCGAACTGACGCGGCAGTTGCTCGCCTTTGCACGCAAGCAGACGATCAGACCCAGGGTGCTTGATCTCAACGAAACCGTTTGCGGAATGCTCAGCATGCTCAAGGGCCTGCTCGGCGAAGACATTGCTCTTGCCTGGGTGCCTGGAAAGGATTTGTGGCGCGTAAAGGTCGATCCAGCCCAAATCGATCGAGTGCTCGCCAATCTCGCCGTCAACGCCCGCGATGCCATCGAAGGCGTGGGCAAGGTGACAATCGAAACCGCCAACGTGCGGTTCGACCAGGCCTACGCGTCCGCACACCCTGAGTGCGCACCCGGCGACTATGTGATGCTGGCGGTCACTGACACTGGGCGCGGCATAGACGAAGGGGCGCGCCCTCATATCTTCGAACCTTTTTTTACCACCAAAGCCGTGGGAAGAGGGACTGGCTTGGGTCTGGCCACGGTGTTTGGCATCGTCAAACAGAACCGCGGATTGCTCAACGTGTACAGCGAGCCGGGCCATGGAGCAGCTTTCAAGGTTTACCTGCCACGGGCCGAAGCCGATCCATCGCTGCCCGTCAAATCAATAAGTAAACACGCTCTGCGAGGCAACGAAACCGTGCTGTTGGTCGAGGACGAGGAGCAGATTCTCAACATCAGTCGGCTGGTTCTGGAGGGACATGGCTACACCGTGCTGGCGGCGCTTACTCCTGAAGTCGCGCTCAATATGGCGGCCACACACCGAGGCCCGATCCACTTGCTTGTCACGGATATCGTGATGCCAGGAATGAACGGAAAAGAACTCCAGTGCCGGCTGGCGGCAATCCATCCCCACGTCAAATGCCTGTTCATGTCCGGTTACACTTCGAACGTGATCGTCCGTCATGGCATATCCGCGGGGGACGCCGAGTTCCTTCAGAAACCGTTCGCCGTTGGCGTGCTGGCGGAGAAAGTTAGACAGGTGCTAGACCAGCGGCCGTGAACCTCAGAAGCTTCGCTTGGGCACCGGCAGCACCGTCGGCGATAGGTTGAGCTTGCGAGTCTCGTTCAGTGGTCCAACCGACAAGTCACTATTAGGCTGCGCATAAGCCCTGCTCGACAGCACATCGAGGAGCTGCTGGCTTAATATGTTCTGTTGACTTTCACTGGCAACCGGCGCCGCTGTGAAGGAGGGGAGTTCCGCCGTCTTCACTCCTGGCGCCACACGAGGCACAACCGGGTTGATCTCTTGCCTCGTCAAATCCGGCTGCAGGTTGATGGCATCCCCAACACCGCCGATGAGCCGACCACCTTGTGCCCCGGAAACCGCTGCTCCCAAACCGAGTAGCTTCCGAAACTCTTCGCGAGGCGCAACCGCGTCGCGGTTCTGACCGTCTCGCCCGCTCGCGCGGAGCGGGTCGATGACAGAGACTCTGTTCAACGCCGCGCTCACCAAATCCTCGCCTCGTTGCGAACCGCCCCTGTTACCCATGCCACTTCCTCCCAGAAAACCCCTCTCTTCCGAGTCAGAAAAGAAGACCGCGGTGCGATCGCCATCAGTCCCCGTCGGGGCCGAATCGGATGCACTGCTACTAACTCCACTCAGCAAAGGGCGCTCGCCCACGGCAGCGCCTGAGAAGTCCTTCCATCTCTTTTCTTCGTCAAACCGGGGCGTGGCAGGAGTATCATCGTCCGACTTCTCGTCGATCAGACCTCTGAACGCGCTTTTGGAGGTTTTCGTGCCCAAGAACGCGCTTTCGGGAGTGTATTCGCGGACGCCGAAAGCCTTCGCCGCTGCCTGGTCATCCACACTCAAGTTCTCCACCGAATACCGCAGCCACTCTCGTTTCTGATCGAGCGCGTCCCGATCCGGCAGCGAACGTGTCGCACGAGGGGCGACCGCGGGTGGTGCAAACGGAGCCGCGGCCACGCCTTCGAGCGAGCCGCGTTGAGGCAGAATGCTCTGCGGCCTCAACAGACTTGGGTCCTGAGTGGCGGCGGATGGGAGCGAGGATGGAGCCTTTGAATCGGAGAAGACCACTTTGGTGCGTGGTCGTTCGCCGGCTTCCAGCGCGACTACCCCGGCCAGCAACAGAGGCAGGCCCCTGACATTTAACACCAACCAAAAACTGTGTCGCACATTCGTCAACATCGTCATCACTCTTCTAGTCGCCTAAACAGTAATCGTCAAACACCATCGGCTTCTGGCCGTTCACTCTCGGCAGTCCCGTTTGCTTTTGACCGCGCCACTCGCCGTTGCGTTCAGAAACAGATTCACCGCTCAATCCCGTCTGCCCCGGTCTGAAGCCGGACAAACTCAAGGCGATGTCGCGCCTCCGGATGCCGCTCCGAGGGGCCGGTCACCAACATGGCAAGCTGACCGCTGATCGACTGCGCGCGCAGCCAATCCGCCGCGTAGTCTCCCCAGTCCGCTGGCTCCCGCTCAAGGTGAACAGGGGCCACGCCGGCTGAAAAATGGAGCGCCTGACATACGGCCTCGTCATGGCTCAGCGCCGCGATCCAGACCGGCGGTCTGAACCTGGAGATCATCCGCGCTGTGGTTCCAGTGCGCGTAGGCACGAATACCGCCGCGCAGGTAACTGTCTTGAGCGCGTGCTCAACCACTAGCGCAATCGATCCAGCCAAAGACACCGAAGGCTGTTGATGGCAAAGGTCGTGCAGGGCGCGCAGACGCGCCGGCGATCGGTGCACCTCCGCCACGGCCGCAATGCGCGCCAACATTCGGACCGCCTCCTCGGGGTATTGCCCCATGGCGGACTCCGCTGACAACATCAGACAGTCGGTCCCGTCCAGGACGGCGTTGGCCACATCCGTCGCCTCGGCGCGGGTTGGAAGTCGGCTTGCGACCATCGACTCGAGCATCTGCGTGGCTGTTATGATCGGCTTGCCCGCCAAATTGGCTTTGGCGATGAGTTGCTTCTGAGTGACTGCAATCTCTTCAATTGGCACTTCGACACCCAAATCGCCGCGCGCCACCATGATCCCGTCCGCGGCTTCCAGAATCTCATCAAAGTGGCTGAGTGCGCCGGCCCGCTCGATCTTGCCAATCAGGTACGGGGCTCTTCGACCCGGCGGCACCGCGGCACGGACAGCCGCAAGGTCCGCTCCGCGCTCCACAAACGACTGACTGACCGCGTCCACGCCGTGCCCGAGGGCAAACTCAAGACACGCCTTGTCGTGTTCGGTGAACGCGCTCATGCCAAGATTAATGCCTGGTAGATTGAGTCCCTTGCGCGACCGAAGTTCACCCCCCACAGCGACGCGGCACCGCACATCCGCCCCAACAACCTCTTCGACTCTTAGCTCGACAAGCCCGTCGTTCAGATACAGCCGGTGACCTATTCTGACCACGTCCGGCAGACGGCCAAAGTTAACACTCGCCCGCCGGGCGCTGCCCCTGACGTCCTCAGTCGTGATCGTGAATTCATCGCCAGCGCGAAGTTCAATTGGCTCCGGCTCGATCCGGCCAAGACGAATCTTCGGGCCTGGCAAGTCCGCCATGATCGCAATGCGCCGCCCCAATTTGCGCTCCGCGGCTCGCAGGACCGCTATCCGCCGCGCATGGCTCTCAAAGTCTCCGTGCGAAAAGTTTAGACGCGCCACGTTCATGCCCGCGCGCATCAGTCTCTCCACCATGTCCGGCGACTCCGACGCCGGGCCTATGGTGGCCACGATCTTCGTCTTATGCGCCGGCAAAGGGACTAAGCCCTGGTTTTTGCCATTCATTCTCGACTTGTAGTTCTTCTGGTGTCTGCCGTCCATCGTGCGACAGCCCACCGCAACCAGCGCCGAACCACAACCACAACGCCAAAAGAACTCACATGTTGCACGCCAAAATTGCGCCTGATGCCCGATGCCTACCCGCTTTCCTCGACATGTCAATAATAAGACCACGGCGGGACTAGTTGACAGAGTCAGGAACCGACCCCTATTTCGACTTGACTTTTTCGAGATTCAGATTGATGAGGTTTGGTAAACATCAGTAAGCGGCGGGCCAGCAGAGCCAGGCACGCTGCCCCGTTGGGTGTTGGATCGCCGGGCGAAAGCCGCCGATAAGCACAGCCGGCAAGGTGAATTGTGAAACCGCACGGTTCCAGGCGGGAGTTCGAGCTGGAAGCCTTGGAGCGACTTCTGTTGCTAAGCGCCGACCCCGGCGGCGCCACGGCGGGGGCACTTCTATTCGCCGATTCAATCGAGGTTCAACTGCAGCAGGAGGATCAACCAACATTACACCAAAGCGCGATTTCGACTGAGCGGCTAACGTACAACCCGGGCGACCGCCTCGACAATCTGTTCGATGAAACCGCGGTCCCGTTAGCCAACGAATTCGGGGCGACCCCAAGTGACGAAGATGCCGGCGAAACCAGGACGCCGACGAACGAGTGCCTGGCGGTTCAAGTCGGCGCTGGCTTGAACTTCGAATCCACACTTCCCTCGCCCAAACAGACGGACAAACAGACATCCACGTGTGACTCGGACGAATGCGCCGTCAGCATTGTGGCGCAGTTGACCGAGACCCTGCATGTCGCGAACGCACCTCCGGGAGACAACGTCGAGCCGTTGCTGGCTTGCAGCCGTCTATTCGCGCCAGGTCACAGTCCAGGGCTGATGACGCTATCCTCGGAGATTTGGAGTTCGACCGACGCTTATGACTGGGAGATCAACAGCGTCGACGGCGATGAAGGGGCCGATCCAGGATGGGACCTGATCCAGATCACGGGCGGTCTAGCGATCCATGCCACGGCTAGCGCCCCGTTCCACCTCCGAATCAAGTCGCTGACGGTTTCAAATGCGCCCGGCAACGTTGTAGGATTCGACGGCAGCGAGTCGTGCAGTTGGCGTATCGTTAGCACCACTGAAGGCATTACCGGTTTCGATCGGACGGTTTTCACTCTTGACGCGAGCGGTTTCACCAACCCTACCGGCGCGAGCGCTTCCTTTGTACTGGACCTTTCGGAAAACGGTCGGGATTTGATACTCAGTTTTGTTCCCACTCTGCCCTGGGTGTCCATTCCTGAACCGACATGGACTGAGCTGGGCCCGACCGAGTTGCTCGACAACGGCAACACGCTTATCCCGCCAGACGACCCGACCATCGGGGCAATCCAGGCCATCGCAGTTCATCCCGCCAATCCGAACAAGGCATGGATTGGAGCGGTCAACGGAGGTGTCTGGCGCACCAGCAACCTGAGCTGGTCCACAAGCAATGGGATCGACGACGACGGACTTAACGGGGTGGACGATGCGGCCGAGGTGCCCACTTGGACGCCAGTGGCTGATTTTCTGCCGTCGCTAGCAGTCGGCGCCCTGGCGATCCGCCCATTCGACGCCTCCTGGGCGCCCGTGACCGGCGCCACACCTGATGATCAGTTAGTGCTGTACCTTGGCACGGGCCAGTTCAGCAGCACCTATCGCGGCGGCATGGCTGCCGGCCTCTTCCGGTCCGAAGACGGCGGAGTTACCTGGACTGAGCTGGGCAATTTCGCCGATCTTCGATTCACCGCGATCGTGCCTTCCACGAACACGGCGGGTCTCTTGTTTGCGTCGACATACGAGATAACACCCGCGGCAGGAACCAACCCGGCTCGCGGCGGTCTCTACCGCTCGGTCGACGGAGGCGACAACTGGGACCGGATATCGGGAGCCAGTGGCGCGGACAAGCTGCCCGAGGGCACGGTCGTTGAAGCATTACAGGACCCAGCCGACGCCAACCGGTGGTTCGTGGCGTTGTCAGGCGATTTCAGTCGAACCGACGGGTCGGCGCTCGATAACAGCCAGAAAGGCGTTTGGCGCTCGGACAATGCCCAAAGCGCGGCCGCTGGCTCGATCGTTTGGACCCGTGTGGTGAACGGGATCGTGCTGCCGGAGGACAGCAATAGCGTTGACGACGACAACGACGGTACGACAGATGAAACCGGGGAAGGGCTCGAAGCGTCGGTCCGGATCCGGCTTGCCGCGAGCCCATACGGCGGCGCAGCGAACGCCGTCTATGCCGCGGTCATAGGCGCTGACAAGCAATTGTCTGGCGTGTTCAAGTCCACCAACCACGGTGTCAACTGGACGGCGCTCGACCCCGCGCCGTCCACGAACCCTACTGGCCAAGGCAACCTGCACTTCGCGATGGTTGCTGACCCGGCTAACAGCTCGACTGTCTTTGTGGCGGGCGCCGTCCACGACATATCGCCGTACGTGGGCACTGCGTTCCGCCGCGACGGCTCTGCCTGGACGCAAATCACCACGACGAGTGGCAGCGGCCCCAACGGGTTCAACACGGCACCCCACGGCGACACCCGTTGCCTGGTTTTCGTTCCTGACGAAGACGGGGCCGGGGCGGGCACCAGCACGAGCCTACTGCTGGCGAGCGACGGCGGTCTGTACCGCCTTCGTAATCCGAGAAGCGGCGGCGGGACGGTGTGGGAGTTCATCGGCGACGGATTGCGTGTTACCGAGATGAACCGCTCGATCGCCTTTGATCATTTGCACGACACGGTTTTCGCCGGAACTCAGGACAATGGCACCGTCCGCCAGACCGCTAGCGCCGGCACGT
>JAXDCU010000372.1:0-5203 GCA_034677645.1 Verrucomicrobiia bacterium | reverse complement strand
GGAAGAGAAGCGTGCCGCGGAGCTGAATCCGGACAACAAGCTCGCGGAGAAAGAGGCTCAAGAGGCGATCAGAGTAGCCACGGCCGTTGCGCCCGAGAGCATCGATCGCGGTATCGGCGAACTTAAGTCCGAGATCGGCAAGTTGCTCTCCGAGGTGTCGGAAAAGCTCGCGTCGGAGGCGGTAAGGTTCAAGCAGCTCCAGAAGGCTGTTGAGAGCAAGGAGCGGGAGTTGCAGGAACTGTATGGTATCGAGAAGACCGGTTGTAGTCTGGCTGCATTGATCGAGGCCCAGAACCAGAAGCGCTGCGAGTTCGATGCCGACATGGCTCAGCAGCGCGAGGCGCTAACACGGGAGATCAACGAAACACACGAAGTCTGGGAAAAGGAGAAAAAGGCCCGCGAAGCCGAAGCGCGTGAGCGAGACGCCGCTGAGAAGAAGGCCCGCGACCGCGAGAAAGACCAGTTCGACTACGCTTTCAAGCGCGAGCAGCAGAGCCTTCGCGACAAGCTCAACGACGAGAAGGTCACGCTCGAAAAGGCGCTGTGTTTGCGCAAGGAAACCGCCGAAAAAGAACTGGCTGAGCGCGAGCGCGCGATTGTCGAGAAAGAAACCGAACTAGCTCAACTGCGTGCCAGAGCAGTCGCCTTTCCAAAAGAACTGGATGGCGCCGTGGACAAAGCGGTGAAAGAAGCCACGGAACGGCTCAAGCTCGAATCAAAGAACCGCGAGGAGCTTCTCAAGAAGGAACTCGAAGGCGAGAAGAACGTTCTGACGACCAAGATCGAATCGCTGGAAAAGACCGCCAAGGACCTGTCCGAGAATAACAGCAGACTGTCACGCCAGCTCGAGACCGCGTACCAGAAGGTTCAAGAGATCGCGGAGAAAACCGTCGAAAGCACAGCGCAGGCAAAATCATTGGCGGAGCTGCAGAAGATGCTCGTCGAGCAAGGCCGGAAAACAGGCGCCGATAAGTAGAACGGGTTCCCGGCGCCACCGGCGATTCATCTGGAACATTCCCGCGGGAGCCCAGCGCGATGCCGCGTCCGAGCCATCTCCTAATGTGAAGCTCACAGGGCCACAGTGCTATTCTCCGGCGCCTATTCGTTCTCGAGAGCGGAAATGCTATGTTCGAGTATCCGCTTGAGGTAGCCGTTCATCCGTTCGGTGTCGGGTTTTGGGGAGACCTCGGAGAGCATTCGCTTCATCACAGGCAGAGCTAGCCGGGCTTTGCCTTCGAGACGATCCAGAACATTGGCAGCCTGCAGAGCGCATGTGGGCTCGGATGTGTTTTGCAGCCTTTGCTCGAGAACTGGGATGGCTTCATCCAGATAGCCAATGCGCGCGAGCGCTTCAGCTGCGGCGACCTGGACTGAGCCGGAGGGGTCCGTTAGTCTCTTGATTAGTCGGTCCCTGGCTTGAACGGCGTTTCCCTCCAGCATTGCGCAGGCTTGCGCCGCCCACCAACGTATCGGCTCGCTTGGGTCGTCGAGGGCCAGAATGAATCGTGGCAGGTTTTCCGGCTGGCGCGCCGAGGCAAGCACAGCAAGTTCATAGACTCGATCCAGTGGGTAGGCGTCCGCACGCCGCGATGCCTCGTAGCCCTCGATTGTTGACCCTTCTGGAAGAAAACCGTTGTCCACGATTTCAAGTGTATGTTCTCTGAGAGCCGCGCGCATCCGGTCCAAGGTGGCGCGATGCTTTGGGTCTTCCGCCAAATTGTTCACGTTGTGCGGGTCGCGTTCCAGATTGTAGAGTTCCTCAGCGGGTTTTTCTCCGTAGAATTGCGCGGTTGCCGACGTGAGCCCGCCTGCTCTGGCCAGTCGCCCCCAGGACTGGTATCCCCTGGCTTGAAACATGTACTGCAGCCGCTGCACATATGGGATGTCGGGCCTGAAGTTCCTGATGTACAGCCGGTGTGTGTCCGCAACTGACCTCATCATGTCGTACCGCTCATCCATACGGTCTCTGGAGCAGAAAACGAAGCGATTGGTGGCCATGACCGGTCCAGCGAACGGGCGGCCCGGCATGTATTCAGGTGTTCCCACGCCCGCCAACCCAAGAACAGTGGGCGCAAAATCGACAAAACTCACCGGATGCGTAACGCGTGTGCCGGGCGGCGCCGGGGCCAGATGTTGCCATTTGGGCGGGAATCGGACAATGAGCGGGACGCATGTGCCACTCTCCTGCAAGAAACGTTTGCTTCGCGGCAGCACGCCGCCATTGTCGGCGTAATAGAAGACGATGGTGTTGTCAGCCACGTTGGCCTGTTCGAGTTCCTTTAGTTTTGCGGCTATTTGCCCGTCCATGAGCGCCAGGTGATCGTAGTAGCGCGCCCAGTCGGACCGGATTTCTGGCGTATCAGGTTGATACGGCGGCACTCGCACAGTCTCGGGGGCGGTCGGCGTAAAGGTCAGGAGCACGTCCTTCTCGGGGAACAGGCAGCTCTCATGGGTTACTTCGTGGTTGAACACGCTGAAAAACGGTCGTTGACGGTCCCCGCGGTTTCGATAGTGCGCATTGCGACTGGATTCATTCCATGCCTCACGGATCGAGATGGGGGCGTTATAGTCGGTCTTTGCATTGTTGGAAGTGTAGTAGCCCGCCTGGCGAAGCAGTGCAGGGAAGCCCTCCATCCACGCCGGTATCTTGCCCTGGGCGCGCATGTGATGCGCCGGACCGGAAGAAACAGGGAATGTGCCAGTGATCAGAGTGAATCGCGAAGGAGCGCAGACGGGCTGAGTGAAACAACGTTCAAAAAGCAATCCCTCGCGCGCCAGTTTGTCCAGCGTGGGAGTGCGGGCAAGCGGATCGCCATAGCATCCCAGCAGAGTGGTATTGTCTTCGCTGACAAGCCACAGGATGTTCGGCCGGTCTGGTGCACCGGCGCGGGTGACCACCACGCTCATGACAAGAAACACAAGGAACATGCGCATTCCGGGGCTGTTGGAAGGGTATTCCGATTTCTGTCGTACACTCATTCCGATTCCTGTCGGACGGGCTTCGGAGAGAAGCAACGCTCGGGACGGAGTGTTAGAATAGTGTCCGACAGGAGTCAAGGTTTTGAGGTGTTTTGGTGGGATCGTAGCCCCGGCTGAGGGGCGACGATTTCGTCGCATCCGCACGGACGAAAATCAGAGGGCCCGACGTCAAGGTACAACGAGCAGGAGGGCGAGCTGTCGAGGCCAACTGGTCACCGCCTGGCAAAACCAGGCGACCACCGGCACGCCCCCGTCAATAAACCTCGACTCCATCCGCGGTGCGCCGCAATCGGTGCGGTTCAACTCCATATTACGTTTTCTTCAAAAATATTGAGCAAACGGTCCCGGAATCTCGCCATTATTAGTGAAGGCTGAATTGGGATTGAATCAAGTACAACGGACACATCAAAGACAACGGCTATCCCGTCCAATGAACAACTCCACGCAGATTACGGAAGAGACCTAGAATGAAAACCATACAAGCACGATTCGGAGCAGGAATTCTCGTGGTTTCTGCTGTCATAGGATTGACGCCGCTCGCGGCGAAAGCCTCCGCCTATGTTCCCTTGGGGGACTGGACAGACCATGTCTATCGCAACGTTCCATTCGAAATCTACGGAGCGGTGTTGGACACTTGGAACACACCGGACAACCCGGATTTGGACCCTGACACCAACCTATGGGCGTGGTGGGACTTGTCGCCATGCGGGACGGCCAAGAGACTTCACATCATCCAACACTGTGCGTGGGCGGACAATGTCCCCACCGGGGTCACGGTCGGTCACATCACGGTCTTCTACGAGGACGACTCGACATCCACCTGCGACCTTGTTGTTGGCAAGAATACCGCCGAGTGGTCCTATGATAAACCCGACCTTCAGCCGTGCCTGCAGCACCACAAAGTGCAGCCCGCTTACTCGTCGCCAGTCGACGACGACAAAGACGGAATTCCCGAGTACTACGGCCACCTGTTTTATGTGTCGATTAAGCTCGACGACAAGCCGTTGGACTCTGTCGAGCTGGACCTAGACGTCGCCTCCTACACGAATCCAGACTGGACCTACGGCTGTGCGCCATGGGATTGGTTCGGCATCTCGATCCTGGCTATCACGGTGGAGTATCCCGGGGCTCCGCCGAAGGACCCCAAGGAAGCCCTCGTGGGGCACTGGAAGCTGGACGAAAAGAAAGGCCCGATCGCGTACGACAGCTCTGGCAATCAGAACCACGGCGTAGTCTACGGCGATGCGGTCTGGCAACCGAAGGCCGGCGTCCTCCGCGGCGCCTTGTCGTTCGACGGAGTTGACGACTACGTGGAGTTGCCGATAGGCGGCCTGGTCAGCCAGTTGACGAGTTGCTCGATCATGAGCTGGGTGAATTGGAGTGGTGAATACTCCTGGCAGCGGGTCTTCGATTTCGGCAGCGGCGGGGATGCGAATATGTTCCTAACGCCGCTGTCTGGCGAGGGCTGCGAGAGCACGCGGCCATACGACATGCGTTTTGCCATAACTCTGGGAGGTGGTTGCTCAGAGGAGCGGGCATGCGCGCTCGAGGACCAGGGGTTGCCACGGGACGGATGGCATCATGTGGTTGTGACAATCGACGCCGATGAAGGGGTCGCAACGCTGTATCTGGATGGCGAGCCAGTCGGAGAGAATGCGGAAATGACACTTACTCCCAGCGATCTGGGTGTGACCACTCAGAACTGGCTGGGTCGATCCCAATACGAATCGGACAGCCTCTACGCAGGCTCTTTGGATGACTTCCGGATTTACAATCGAGCGCTGTCGCAGGCTGAAATCCAGGTCATCCAGGCCGAGACGCAGTAAACCCAAACTTGGATGTTGGATGTAGAGTCGCCCGGCCCCCGTGCCCGCCGATCCGGCCCGGGGGTGCGGTCCAGACTCGAATTGCATCTTCAAGGTCACCCGCGGCCACATCAAACGACATGCCGCTGAGTATATGTGGGATGTACCCAGGGCGTGAGGACTCCGATGTCGACGGTCGGTTTTGATGTCGCGAGGCCCAGGGCGCGGTCAATAACGGCACGAGTCATTCCTGAGCGGACTCGCCGAAAACGGTTTTGCGTCTGGGCGCCGCGACAGGCATAGTTTGGGCGGATGCAAACCATGCCTCTGCTCGCGGTCTTGGGACTGGTTCTGTGCAGCGGCGCGGCCTTTTACTTCGCGCTGGCGGAGGCCTCCTTTTTCACGCTGGGCAAGTGGCA
>JAXDCU010000371.1:0-5531 GCA_034677645.1 Verrucomicrobiia bacterium | reverse complement strand
CCGCCAACGCGCGGTTCCACATCGCAACAATGTTCGCCACTTCGGTGATCATCTCGAAGCCGTCTTCGCCAGTGTATCCCGTCCGCGCCACGTAGACATGTTTGTTTGCAAATGCGAATTCTCCGATCTGGTTCTTCTTGAGCTGATTCACGTTGGCGAGAGGCGCGCCGCCGATCGAGCCGCCCTCGATAACACAATGCGCGAACGAAGCCGCCGCCGGTCCCTGAAGAGCGAAAGCGCCGAGCGAATCCGATCCGTTCTCGATCTCGATATCGCCACGACTGGAGCCTTCGGATACTTGCTCCTGTATCCACGCCCAATCTGCATCAGTTCGCGCTGCATTGACCACCAGAAGAAACCGAGGCGCGTCGACCCGGAACACATAGAGATCGTCTATTACTCCACCCTCCGGACCACATAGCAGTGTGTATTGTCCCTGGCCTATCGATAACCGACGCACGTCGTTTGTCAGAATCCGGTTCAGAAACGACTCCGCCCCCAGTCCGCTCACGAAGATTTCGCCCATGTGCGATATGTCGAACAGGCCAGCCGCGCGCCGCACCGTCATATGTTCATCTACTATGCCAGTGTACTGCAGTGGCATTGTCCACCCGCCAAACTCGACGAATTGAGCTCCCAACCGATGATGGCACTCGCAGAGCGGAGTTGCTTTTGACATGGGGCGGCCAAACTAACACCGGCATCCACGCAGTCAAGCCGAGCCGGTCTGGGGATAAGCATGGGCTTCGTGGTCTTCATGCGTGCGCAGTTGAACATCAAAGCGCCCCATGAACCGCATGGTAGGCACCGATTCCACTCGGTCCCCGATTTCGCACAACGGATGGGGACGCGGTGGAACGCGTCCATACCGCGTGGTTCAAGGCCTCAAAGCGTGTGTACACGAACAAGAGGCCTCGCCGTGAACCGGCGGCGGCGAACTGGTTCGTCAGTGATAGACGGACGTTGCTGAACCAAACGCTCTATTGCGGAGAGAACCAGTGGCCGAAGCGGTCGTCTGGTGGCCGGTGATTGACGGGGTATATCAGGTACGCGGTCCGGTGCGAGTGCAGCCAGGCCTTGGCGAAGTCCTTTCGCGCGAATGTCCGCCTCACGCTCTTGCTTGTCCCAGGATCGTTTGCAACCAGATCGCCATTGCGGGTGAATCCTACGCATACCACAAGATGCCCTGTGTCGCGGCTGCGTGGTCGGCCCCTGAGTTCGTCGTAGGACACTGACGCCACGACGGGCACTTCCCGCTCGGTCCAATCCTCGACCTCGCGCACATCGGTCAGGCGAGTCACGTATGCGCGCATCTGGGGGAAAGAGCCAGCGAAGGCGGTGTTGAATGACCAGTTGCCCGTGCCTTCCCAGCCAGGGTCAAAAACGCCTTCTACAACTGCTGGAACATCCTGATCGAGCTCTGGGCGGCGCAGCACTTTGGACCAGTGCGCGAGGACCATGGAAACGCACGTTGGGCTGCACCAGGCCGCCGCGCCTCCCGGATAGTTCACCTGCGATCGCTCCGGCACGTCAATAGTCCGTCCCCAGGCGGCTCGGTTCGGCGGAAGTGGCGGCGATGCAGATGAAGTATCCAGCAGGTTGGCGCCGACGAACTTCAATCGTGGCCACTGATCATTGGCGGGCTTGACAAAAGTCACACGCACCTGCGCGCGTCTCCATCCATGGCGCAACGCGAGCGTGTCGGTGCGGACATCGCCGTCAGAGTCTTTTTGACCGTTCGTGCTTTGGCGTCTGCAAACACCTGCGCTTTGCGTCCAAGAGCCCATCGAGCACCACTTCGTCGATCGGTCTGGTCCCAGAGCTCTGACGGCAAACTCGAGTCCTGTGCCAGCGGGCGCCTCGGCATTCCAGGAAACCACAAGCTGGTCCCATCCGAACGGACACTCGACCACGGGCGATAGCCAGACTTGTTCTGTGCTATTGCTCGAACGTTGCCACTCGCTGAATGTGGTCCACCCATGAAACCGGCTGCCGCGATGCTCGGCCGCCGCCGCGGTTCCACGCAGAGCCAAGAACCAAGTTGCGGCAAATAGCATCAGCAGAACGACCCACGACGTGCGCCGCACGCGCGCACCGTGCCTCAGACTGACCGGCAGAAGCGAGAGCAAGGTGCCGAGCAAGAGCCCGGAGGCGAAACCGCCTGCGTGGGCCAGGACGTCACTGGCAGGATTGAGTCCCACCAGAACGAACAGAAGGAAGCCGCCGAGCAAGCTCACAAAAAACTGCTTGCGAGCTTTGGGACTCTCACGCATCGCGACAACCGACTGGACGGCCAGCATGCCGAGGCCGCCCATTACCATCCCGGACGCGCCCAAGGCACGGTAGGGGGGCGCGTGAAACAGCCAGGCAATGAGGTTGCCCAGCGCTCCGGCGATGAACCCCGCCAAAAGCGTTGTTCCTGAGCCAAACCTTGCCATGCCCAGCCCAAACACTACCAATCCGGTTGAGGCGTTGGATGCCAAATGGGCAACATCGGCATGTAGACTGACGGCGGTGAAGAGCCGCCACCATTCACCCTTGCCAAAGCCAGCGCTGCTCATCACTCCCACCTCCGCGACGTGTCTTCCCATGGCGTCCACAAGCCAATGCAGCAGAATCAAAACCCAACACCACAGCAGAGCCCCCCAGTGAAATACGGCGCCGCTCAATCCAACGCCACCGGTCCAAGCCCAGCGGCGGTTTTCCGCGCGGTATAAACGTATCGCGGATCGGGCTGGTTCAAGTTCGCGCGGTTCGACGAGCAACCGCCATGCGTCATCCTCGGGCGAGTGCTCGATCACGGATTCGATGCCCTGGCTTAGAAGCACCAGACTCCAGTCCATCGCCTGGCGCCTCGAATAGGCGCGTATACAAGCAAGGGTCGGCTCCTGAACTGGTGATGATTCTGGGTTTGCCATACGTCGTAATCAATCGTGCGTGTTTTTCCGACGGCGGCTTCAGGGCAAAACCCCGGCGCGGACTAGCGCCGCGCGGGATACCGGCTCTGATTCGTGGACGATTGCCTGCCACTGTCGTGCTCGAGCCGCTTCGACGTTTTCCGGGGCGTCGTCAAAGTAGAAGAGCGCATCCCCTGTCAAACCGCTGAGCTTTTCGATCTTCTCGTAGATGCGCGACGCGGGTTTCAGCGCTTTCACGTCCGGATCGCACGACAGAGCGTATCCGTCGAAGTTGCTGAAGAATGTGAATTGTCGCCGGATTTGGTCGATGGCGAGCTCGTTTGTGTTGGACATCACGTACGTTGGGACGCCCATCCGCCGCAACTCGGCGTGCAGAGCCACCATGTCTGGTATTTCGCCGAACATGCCCACAAACGACTGTCGGAATTCCTCAATGTCACCAGCAAAACCGGTCGCGCCACGCACCTGTTCGAAGAAATCATCGGTGCTAACCATGCCACTTTCGTACTGGTGAAGCAGTGGGGTCTTCTCCAGCAAGTGCCGTGCGTGACCCATATCTACGCGCATGCGAGGCAGCAACCGCCCAATAAGAATCGAGTAGTCGAACGTGACCAATACCCTGCCCAGATCGAAGACCACAGCGCGCACTTGTGCCATATGGGTGACAGTGTTCTGAATTGCGCAAGCTAAAACAAGCCGCAAAGGCGCAACTGGTGCGAGATTGGACTTGCACGTAGGCTGGCTATTGCTAAATTGGCGCCTTTCCGGGGCAGCGATATGGGTCCACCGACAACGGTGGACTGTTGGTTTGGCGGCGAGAGTTTTGGACAGACCGATGTGAAGATATTCAGTGGCAGCTCGAATCAGCCCTTGGCACTGGCTATATGCAGGGCTATTGGCATTGACCTTGGCAAGTGCGTGGTTTCGCAGTTCCCTGACGGCGAGACGTTTGTCAAGATCGAGGAGAACGTCCGCGGCGAGGACGTGTTCGTGGTTCAATCGTCAAGCCCGCCCAGCAACCAGCATCTGATGGAGCTTTTCATCATGATGGACGCACTGCGGCGAGCCAGCGCGTTTCGCATCACGGCTGTCATGCCCTTCTACGGGTACGCGCGTCAGGACCGCAAGGACCAGCCGCGGGTGCCGATCACCGCGAAATTGGTGGCCAACCTGCTCGTGGCGGCTGGCGCCAGTCGGATTCTGACTATTGACCTGCACGCTCAGCAAATCCAGGGTTTCTTCGACATCCCCGTCGATCACCTATACGCCGCGCCGGTCATGTACGATTACATCCGCAGGAAGAGCCTCTCCGACCTTGTTGTTGTCAGCCCGGACGTGGGTGGTCTCAAGATGGCGCATGCATACTCACAGGTTCTGGAGTCGGGGCTTGCGATTGTGGCAAAGCGCCGCATCAGCCCTACGGAAGTTGAGTCGATGACGATCATCGGCGACATCGCGGGGAAGAACGTGCTGATGGTGGATGATATGACCGAAACGGCCGGCACTCTAACCGCTGCCGGCGCTCTGTTGCGCGAGCGCGGAGCCAAACAGGTGTTCGCCTGCGTGTCTCATGCGATCCTCAACGACCTGGGCATCCAGCGTCTCAGGGAATCGGCTATTGACGAGCTTATTACGACTGATACAGTCCAGCGCCCCGTCATTGACGGTGTGCGTATCACCACCTTGTCGGTGGCGGGCTTGTTGGGTGAGGCGATCAAGCGAATCCACACAAATTCCTCGGTCACCTCGCTTTTTGAGTTCCGGGGCAGCCGTGTGGGTTGAATCCCGCGCTCGGGCTAGACTCGAACAAACGACGAAGAATGAAATCCGTGCCATTGACCGCCAATCCGCGCACGCTCAGCCGACGGGCTGGCGTGAAGAAACTCCGCGCCGCTGGGCGCGTGCCCGCCGTCATCTACGGCCGGTGCCGTTCCGAACCTGACAATCTGGAGATCAGGCAGAAGGAGATCGAAGACCTGATCGAGCACTCCGCCGCCGAGAATGTGCTTGTCGAATTGAAGGTGGCCGGAGACACGGCACCCAGCAGGCTCGCCCTTGTGCGCGAGGTCC
The DNA here is from genome assembly GCA_034677645.1 of Verrucomicrobiia bacterium. Classification (GTDB taxonomy): domain Bacteria; phylum Verrucomicrobiota; class Verrucomicrobiia; order Limisphaerales; family J093; genus JAAYVR01. Next base: position 543 of record JAXDCU010000371.1, on the reverse strand, counting down.
AGCACAATCCAGTGAGCGGAAAGGTCCTGCATGTCGACCTTCACGAGATCGCGCCCGACGAACTGGTCACCGTCACCGTACCGGTGGAAACGATCGGCGAGGCCGAAGGCGTGAAAACGGAGGGGGGTGTGCTGGAACACGTGTTGTTCAAGCTGAAGGTGCGCGGTTTGGTCCGGGACTTGCCCGAAGTGATTACCTTGGATGTTTCGCATCTTCAGATCGGTCAGTCGATCCACATTGGCGAAATCAAGGCGCCGCCTGGCACGACGATTCTGGGCGATAAAAACATATCGGTGATCGCCGTCATGGCGCCAGTGTCCGAGGCCGAGGAAGCAGCCGCTGAGGCTGTCACAGGGGAAGCGATCGGCGAACCGGAAGTCCTCCGTGAGAAGAAGGAGGGAGAACCCGCTGAAGGCGAAAAGCCAACCGACAAGGCAGCCGCGAAGGGAGCAGAGAAAGCGCCTGCCAAGGGAGCAGAGAAAGCGCCTGCCAAGGGAGCAGAGAAAGCGACTGCCAAGGGAACCGACAAGGCCCCCGAGGCTC
>JAXDCU010000370.1:0-22121 GCA_034677645.1 Verrucomicrobiia bacterium | reverse complement strand
ACCGTTGACTGAAGGCGCAACATAGAACTCGTTTTCGCGGTCGCCACCGAAATACCAGAGACGCGCCCAGGTGGCGGCCGCATTGAAATGCACCCACGCGTCGACGGTAACCGCGTCGTAGCCGCTCAACATCCCGGCCGGGAGTTCCACGTAAGTGTCCGGGGAACCATCCAGCACAAGAGTGCCATCGGCAACTTGCGCATTGCCAAGAAGCGTGCCATCCGCCGAACCCGCGGAATCTTTGGCGCCGTCATCGAACTTGTACCTGTGCGTGAGCACCGCCACGTTCCGTGACGTCACCGTGCCGGAACCGGTCTTGCCCATGTAACTGGCGGTCAGAGTGGCTGTGCCTGGCCGATGCGTGCGAAGCATGTTGTTCGGCAATACTTCGATCACCCCTGGATCGCTCGATGTGATGACCAGGCCGTTGACGACGGCACTGTTGTTGGGGAGAAGGTTGAAGTTCTTAAGATTCGAATAGTCCACATGAATGACTGGCGGAACGATTCCCGAATATGCAGGGTAGTCCGTCGGTGGAACATCGATCGATAGAAGAGCTCCGGGGTCGTTGCTCGTCGAGTCTGGCCCGTTTTGATGTGCCAACGCAATCTGCTGCGGAGAAAGAGCCCCGCGATAGATTCGGAATTCATCGATGCCGCCTGGCATGAACTGGTCCACGGGCACCAGCGAACGACCCAGGGTCGCGGCGCTCTTGCTCACCAGCGATAGCGGGGCACTGGCATCGTACCTTCCGTATTCGAGCACGCCATCACGATAAAGCGCGAGAGTGGACGCAGCTGGGTCCATTACCACTGTCACATGAGCGCTCAGATTCGCCCACGCGCCGTTCCACGGACTGGTTCGTCCGCCGGCGATGTTCTGGCTGACCCAGTGTTGACCACCATTGAGGACTCTGGGGGCCAGATAAACCTCGCTGCTGCCCCCCTCTTCGCCAAAGTTGAACAAGCGACACCAAGAGGGCACATCGCCGAAGTCCACCCACGCGTCCAAAGTGACAGCCTTGTAGGTTGGGAGATCAATCGTGCCGCCAGGAAGTTCGACCGAAGAGCCGTAGGCGCCATCGAGCACGGCCTTGCCGCCGACAACCTGAGCGCTGCCCATCAACATGCCATCAGCGCCCCCAACGGAATCGGAGGCGTCAGTTGTGAAGCTGTATCGGTGCGCGAGCACGGCCGGGACCGCCATCACAGTCAATACACTTGTCGCGCTCAATCCGCCGAAGCTGGCTTCGATGGTTGCTGTCCCGGGCGAGACCGCCTTCACCAGTCCGGCTGACGTGACGGTAAGCACATCGGGATTACTGGACTTGAAGGTTGCGCCGCCGTACACGACAAGATTCACTCCGGTTACGTTCGCGAAGTTCCCGGTAAAAACCTGCTGCGACTCCTGGTTGACTGAAAGTGGATTGACAGGACTTGTTAACTCGACGGATTGCAGTGCCCCCTCGTTCTCCACGTACTTGTCAGGTCCCGCTGCGTCGTTAATGGCCACCCTGGCCCGCGAAACCACCCCGTCGTAGATGCGGAACTCGTCAATCGAGCCCGCAAGCGTCCGATCTGCATTGTAGAGCGACTTCCCAATTAGACAGAGCGTGTCGTTGATACCGCTCAGCGGTGGGACCTGGCCGTTATTGCCATTGACTACCGGGTCCGACGCAATCGCCGTCCCATTGTAGTAGTACATCTGCTCGCTGTCCGGGTCTACGACGACAGTGACGTGGACGTCGGCCTGCCCGTTGAGCCCGCCTGGATTGTTGGCCCACAAATCGGCGGAGGCCGTGCGCATGCCGAGGTTCTGCCAATTGCCACCCGCGTAGTGGCAATAGTCAAGTCCCGTGGCCATGTTGCCAGCGCCGTCCTGCGAACCGAAAGCGAACACGCGGGTCCACTCCGGGTTGGTATCTGAGAAGGTGGCCCAGAACTCAATGCTGATCTTGGGGTAGCCACCGGCAATCCCCGCCGGCACGGCAGCGAACGAGTCGAAGCCGTCCAACTGGAGGCTCGTTCCGTCGAGATAGGCATTTCCAAATAGATCGCCCGTCCAGGAATCGCCTCCAATTGAATCGCTGAAAGTCCAGCCGACGACGGAATCGTTGAAACTGTATCGGTGAGTGAGCGTCTGGGCCGAGACTTCACTGGTCGGAAATGCGCAGAGAATCGAGATGATTCCCACTGCAAACAGGTTATGTGTTCGTTTGTTCATTGGGTCCGTTTGGGCTGAGCGGTTTGGTTATTGTCGGACATGCGTTCGTTCCCATGTCAGACAACTGTCGCGTTGCAGTTGACCAACGTATGACGAGACCGTAGAAAAACGGACCGAAGAAGTCAACACCCAGGGCCAAGCACCAAGTCAACCGCGTTCGGGCGAGTTGGGCCTCGACAGTCTCGTGCCGCTTTCCGATCTTTCCTTCGCGGGCGCCACCTTAAAGGTGACTCAATAGAAGCCGCGCTGTAGGATCGGGGCAGATGAATCTAGCCGAGTGGGACAAATCCATGCCCAGGTCAGTTCAGAGCCGGATTCGCGCCGTCGCAAGAACGAGCACGAGCGCAGTCCAGTCTCGCGCCGCGGTTCTAGCATTGATCTTAAGCGGCTGGATTGCGATGCCTAAGGGGCATGGAACAGCGGCGATGCCGCCCGTTCGCGGCCACCTGGCCGCCCATGATCCCTCGACAATCGTCAAATGCTCAGATCGATACTATCTCTTCTCCACCGGCCGCGGACTCCTGTCGAAGTCTTCGCGCGACTTGGTTTACTGGGAAAGCGGTCCGACGGTGTTTGGAACGCCTCCAGCATGGACAGCCGCGGCAGTTCCGAAATTCGACGGCGTGTTTTGGGCGCCGGACTTGATAAGGCTCAACGGAAAGTACTGCTTGTACTATTCGGTTTCGAGTTGGGGCAGCCAGGTCTCGGCAATCGGTCTTGCGACGAACCCGACACTCAACCCAACTGACCCCGACTACAAGTGGACTGACCAGGGCCCCGTAATTCAGTCCGCAAATGGGTCGCCGTATAACACCATTGACCCTACCGTTCTCATGGACAGCGAAGGCAGGTTATGGATGGCGTTCGGATCGTACTGGAACGGAATCTACGCCATGGAACTGGACCCGAAGACGGGGTTGCGGATTGAGCCAGACTCGCCCACGTACCGCCTGGCATTCAATGGATCGATCGAAGCGGCATGCCTCTATCAGCGTGCCGGGTTCTATTACCTGTTCGTGAACTGGGGACAGTGCTGCAGCGGCGTCAACAGCACGTACAACATCCGAGTGGGCAGGAGCAGAGAACCCACTGGACCGTTCCTGGACCGCAACGGAGTCGACATGATCAATCGCGGAGGAACACTGTTCCTGGAAGGTACCGGCAGGTACGCAGGCCCAGGTCACGTTGGCATTGTCTCCCGGTCAGGTCGTGACTGGTTCAGTTTTCATTTCTATGACGCAGATGTCTGGGCCGCCAATTATGACGCCTACGGCCCCGCGAAGCTCGCTATCGCCCCTCTCACGTGGAGTGTGGACGGTTGGCCAGTCTACACAAACGATTGGTCGGCACTTTATGAGTTCGAAAGCGACGCGCGCGACCAGAATCGGCAGTACCATGGCTTGTTGCAGAACGGCGCCGATTTCAACACAGACCCCGTGCGCGGACCAGTGCTCGATCTCGATGGACTGGAACAGTATGTCTCGCTGCCCCCTGGCGCCGCTTATGCGCGCACCTTTGCCGCCGTTGTGAAATGGCGTGGCGGCCAGCCGTGGCAGCGTATCTTCGATTTCGGCACGGGAGCGTCTCGGATGCTCACGCTCACTCCCGCCTCGGACGAGAACGTACTCTGTTGCGCGATCGACGCAGGCTCCGGGATGCGCAAATTGCAATGGACAAGGCCGTTGCCAACCGATGAATGGACACATGTGGCGGTGACTTTTGATGGATCGCGTGGTGTCCTCCACGTCAATGGCGTTGCCGTGGCCACGAACAAGAGCATGAACGTGTCGCCAGTTGACGTGCGCCCACAAACAAACCACCTGGGTAAGAGCAGACTTGAAACCAGCCAGTCATTCAATGGCAAGTTTGCCGCCTTCGAGGCGCACGGACGCGCCCTCTCCTCGGAAGAAATTCGCGCGCCGATCGTGCGCATACTTCAGCCGTTGGATGGGGCTTCTTACCAGCCAGGCGAGCTTGTGCATTTCTCGGGCGCGGCCACGGACTTCATGCGGGGCGGCCTCGGTCTGGGCAACCTTGTCTGGCGCGCCGAGCATCTCACCGAGGCCGCGACTAATCTCGTTTTCGGGCCCGCGACAAACATCGCCAATGGCTCGTTCGTCGCCCCACCAAACACCGCCCAGGGCACCATCAGAGTGACCCTGACCGCCACCGACACCGCATTGCGCCGGGCGAGCACGACCGCGACCCTTTCTCCAGGACAACAGTGGCGCGCGTTCTACCCGTTTTCGAATGGGGGCGCCGAACAACACAACCGGTTCGACGGCGTGTTAATGGGCGGCGCTACGGTCACCGACAATCCACTGCTTGGAGGCGTGCTCGAAATGTCCGGAAGCAGCCAATACTTCTCGCTGCCGGCGGAAGTCGGCGCGGTTCAAACAATCGCCGCGCTCGTCAAGTGGAATGGCGGCGCGCCACTTCAGCGGATATTCGACTTTGGCAAGAACTCACGTTCATCATTCTATCTGACTCCGAAAAACTCATCGGGCCAGATAACGTGCGCGATTACACCCGACAAGTTCTCCTACGTGCAGACAATCGAATCGTCAACGCCTTTCCCGGTGGGCCAGTGGACACACGTGGCAGTGACACTGCATGGTCGCCAGGGAATCTTGTACCTGAACGGAAAACCGATCGGCGTGAACAACAGCCTCGACCTGCTCCCCGCCGACATTGGCGCGGTCAATTGCTGGTTCGGCAGAAGCCAGTCTCCGGCCGATCCATTCTTCAGTGGCCAACTCGATTCGGTTCTGTTGAGTTCCGCCGCGCTCTGGCCTGAGGACACGCTCGTTCCGCCGCCCCTCTTGGCGCGCGTTGTGGATCGCGTTTTGCATCTCAAGTGGCCGTCATGGGCTGGCGGGCGGAGACTATGGAGCGCGCCGGAATTTGCTCCTTCGGCGAGCTGGTCTCCAGTTACCGATAAGCCAGGCGTGCTCGACGGGTTCCTCACTTTCTCAGCGCCTTCCGCGGAGCAGAAGTTCTTCTATCGTGTGCAATAGCCGGAGCAGATCGATGGCGCGCGGGAAGCATAAGGAATCAAGCCGCGGCTGAGTACAACAGTATCAGTCAACAGGCCGCACGGAGACCCGAACACGCACGAAACGCGCGGCCCCGATCGGCGACAGCGAGATCACCACAGCGCCGTCGGGTCCATTGCTCATCTCATCTTCAGGTACCGGTTGCCACGACATAAGATCACGCGACCATTCGGGCCGAACGTCAGCAAGGCGCATTCGATCCGGGCTCGGGCGGTACAAGACCGTCGCCGCGGGACCGGACAAACCCACGGTCAACGGTGGTGAGTCCTCCGCGCCCGGGTCCGAATCGAACACGAATTCCACTAAGTTCACCCAACCGTCCCCGTCCTGATCGTCGCCTGGATTCCGAGTCGAGAGTGTTTTAGCATCCGCCCACTCCCAGTAGGGCTGCATCGGGACGATCCCAATCAACTCGAGTATCTCACCGTCAGTCACGCACGGGATTCCGACCGAATAGGCTTGGTTGAAGGTGTCGAGGATTCGCCTGGCAATGACCGCCTGCAGACAAGTGTTAGGATGCAGACCGTCGCGCGTGAATTGGTATTGCGGATGGTTGTCTGGGTGCGTCCCCGGATACAGGCTCACTGGCCCGAGCCAGAAACTCTCGCCGGTGACCAAGAGGCGTGTTTGGCTAAAAACGTCCGCAATAGGTATGCCTCGCGCCAGAGCGAGGTTGGCGATCGCCTCGTTCGCGCGAATGGTCGCGGCTGTAACTCGCCCTCGTTTGACTGGGTCCGGATGCTCGACCTGTTTGTCCGGCGAGGCGCCGAGGTCCGGAAGATTGACCACCAACAGTCTGATACCCGGTTTCCGCGCCTGCACAAACCCGAGCACCTCGGATAGGTCGTTGCGGAGACCATCGATCAGCGGCGTCGGATCGGTGCCGTCGTAAATTGAGCCATAGTTCGCACGGAACTCGTTGCCGCCGAGCCAGACAACCGCGGCATCCGCGTGGTTCTTCAGCACGTCCTCAAGCTGACTGCGATACAGAAGGTACTCGGGATGCGAGAAGAGCGAACTATTCACGATCTGCTCAAAGTGCGACGCCTCAAAACCCGGTACCGCGAAATTGTACTCGTAACCGGAGAAACGGAGCAGCCCCCACGCGAGAAGGTCATCGCCATGGCGCCCCAGGTCCACAGCGTCCCGCCGCAGGCGCCCCACTACCTCGACCCAGCTCATCGATTCCCAGCCAGCCACGGTGACAGCGGCGTACTCGGTCGGATCGTCGACGCCGGTCACGCCAGTGATCGTGTCGTACTCAGCCGAGAGACTGTCGCCGATAATCGCGAGGCGCATCGGTCCTCCGCACACGCCCTGAGCCAGGAGCAAGAAACTCAACGCCAATACTGAGCACCGAACACGTCTGGAACACGGACACTGAGGCACGCGCGGTCCGCACAGCCATTCAGAAAACCGTTCACCGAATCGAGAGCCAGCGTCAGTTTGGCGAGATTCAATCGGGGCTCTGCCATTCCGCAGTACTGTCTTGCGGAATCCTCGCGGCCGGCGGAGATTCCCCGGCTCTGCAATCCTCTCATTGTCTAAACCTTGAGCCGGCCACGCAGTCGCCGCATACAGCGCGGCGTGGGGGATGGGCCGCGATGCAACATCGCGATCTTCTCGACCCGATCGCTCGGTTGTGGCTAAGCCGCGCTGTGTTCTCCGGTTATTCCGTTGTTTCATCACCGCATGGATAAGCCCAAGTCCGCTCCCAATTCAAGCCGCCATCTGTCGAGTTCACTAATCACGGCTAATCGTCTCAATGCATTGCTGAATCGGTTGTTTTCGAGATTCCAACCGGCGGCGGGTCGTGTTTAGACTACGCCTGCGATTATGAGTTCACTCCAATGCTGACTGCCGACGCCAACAAAACCAGGAACCTTCCGACCGGCGCCTACAACACAACGTTCGTCTGGCGCATCTGCCTCATCGCCGCGCTGGGCGGATTGCTCTTTGGCTACGACTGGGTGGTCATCAGTGGCGCGGATATTTTCTACGAGAAGTACTTTGGGCTTGCCTCGTCCTGGGCCATCGGCTGGGCCAAGGGCTGCGCGCTGGTGGGGTGTTTGATCGGGGCGATGTTGTCCGGGTCGCTCAGCGACAGGTATGGGCGCAAGCGGTTGCTGATTGGAGCGGCGCTGTTGTTTGCCGTTTCGAGCGTCGGCACGGGGTCGAGCAAGACATACGACGCATTCGTGGCGTGGCGCATTGTGGGCGGCACGGCGATAGGGCTGGCGTCGAACCTATCGCCAATGTACATCGCGGAAGTGGCGCCGGCAGCCATCCGCGGACGGCTGGTTTCGATGAACCAGCTAACCATCGTGATCGGTATTCTGATGGCGCAAATGGCGAACTGGCTCATCGCCGAACCAGTGCCGCGCGACGCCACCGTGGGCGAGATTCTAAGGTCCTGGAACGGCCAGTATGCATGGCGTTGGATGTTCGCGGCCACGGCCGCGCCGTCGGTGTTGTTCCTGGCGGGCATGTTCTTCGTGCCGGAAAGTCCTCGATGGCTGGCCAAGAACGGACAACTCGAACGCTCACGAAGCGTGCTCGCCCGCGTCGGTGGCGACTCATACGCAAACAAGGCTCTGACCGACATCGAGGCAACGTTGGTGAATGATGTTGCGCGCGTGAACTTCCGCGATCTGCTGGAGCCGCGCCTGAAGGGAATCCTCATTCTCGGCATTGCCTTGGCGGTTCTGCAACAATGGTGCGGTATCAACGTGATCTTCTATTACGCGAAGGACGTGTTCGCGGCCGCGGGATACCAGGTATCGGATATCCTGTTGAACATCGTGATTGTGGGATTGGCCAACCTCGTCTTCACCCTGGTGGCCATAGCCACGGTGGACAGGCTTGGACGGAGGTTTCTGATGTTGGCGGGCTGGACGGGACTGACGACGATCTACCTGCTTCTGGGCGCCGGATACGCGTCAGGCCAACAGGGATTGGTGCTCGTGGTCCTCGTCGTGGCCGCCATCGGATGTTACGCGTGCACCCTCGCACCGATAACATGGGTTGTGCTCTCGGAGATTTTCCCCAACCGCATTCGCGGCGCGGCGATGTCGGTTGCGGTGTTCGCGCTATGGACGGGCTGCTTCACGCTCACCTACAGCTTTCCGCAGTTGAACAAGTGGCTCGGGGCGGCGGGCACGTTTTGGGTTTACGCGGGCATCTGCGCTTTCGGACTGTTCTTCACTAGGCGGAGACTGCCAGAGACGAAGGGTAAGACTCTCGAAGCGATCGAACGCGAGTTGGTGGACTGAACCGAAGAACGAATTGAAAAGAAGCACCTTCTCCGCGCCAGGTCAGCCGTGGGTGGACAACTAGTGGCTTGGCTGGACCGAGATATTGAGATAGTGTGATTGGATTATGGAAATGAAGACGCCTCCGAAGAAACTCAGTGTCGTGGTCGTCTTGCTCGCCATGCTTGCATTGGTCGGGCTTTGGCTCTCGCCAACAGGATGCCGAAGCGGGCGGTTTGGAACTCGGACTGGACACGGCGCCGTGGCCCGCGTTTTTCAGCCGGTCAAGCTCACCGAGATTGACTCGGAGATTCTCGAGGCGATCACCAACCGCCGATGTCCAGGGGCTGTGCTGTGGCTCGAACGCAACGGCGTTGCTTATTGTCGAGCATATGGCCAGCGCGCCGTGGTGCCCGCGGCGGAACCGATGAGCCTGGACACGGTGTTCGACGCGGCTTCGCTCACTAAGGTCCTCGCCACGACACCGGCTGTGATGCTCCTAGTCGAGCGTGGCAAGGTAAAGCTCGACGAACGAGCACAGCATTACCTTCCGGAATTCACGGGCGATGGCAGGGAGAACATCACGGTCCAGCAGTTGCTGACACACACATCGGGCCTGCGCCCAGACGTATCCCTGCAATCGGATTGGTCGGGGATGGAGGCGTTCATGCAGCTTGCTGTCACCGAGCCGCTCACAGCGCAACCTGCCGAGCGCGTCATCTACAGCGATACTGGTATGATCCTCGCGGGCGAAATCGTCCGACGCGTTTCCGGCCAGCCGCTCGATCGGTTTCTGACTCGCGAAGTGTACGAACCATTGCGAATGCGTGACACGGGCTTTTGTCCGCCCCGAGCCCTGCACGGGCGCGTGGCGCCAACTGAGGTTGAGGAAGGAGTGCCGTTGCGCGGCGTTGTCCATGACCCGCGCGCCAGGCGGATGGGCGGAGTTGCCGGACACGCCGGCTTGTTCACGACCGCGGCCGACGTTGCGCGGTTTGCGCGCATGATGCTGGGCGCCGGTCAGCTCGAAGGCAGAAGGGTGTTCCGCCCGGAGACAATCGCCCTCATGACAAGTGTCCAAACCCCTGAGCGGATAGGAGCGCGACGCGGTCTTGGATGGGACATCGATTCCTCCTATTCAAGCCAACGCGGCACGGTCTTTCCGCTGGGCGGCTATGGGCACACGGGCTGGACCGGCACATCTTTGTGGATCGATCCTTTCTCCCGGACATTCGTGATTCTTCTTTCGAACCGCAACCACCCAGACGAAAGCGGCAGCGTGATCGCTCTGCGCCGCCGAGTGAGCACATTGGCTGCCGAGTCGGTGATCGGCTTCAACTTCGCTTACGTGCCAGGCGCGCTACCGGTGAGGGCGGATACGCGTGGGGCTCGGACCGCCGGAGTAGACGCGCCGCAACAGGAGGTCCTCAACGGAATCGACGTGTTGGTGAAGCAAGGTTTCGCGCCACTCAAGGGCCTGCGCGTGGGTTTGATAACAAACCACACGGGGCACGACCGCAACAGGCAGTCAACAGTCGACCTTCTACATCGCGCGCAGGGTGTGGAACTGAAGGCGTTGTTCAGCCCCGAACACGGCCTGCGCGGCACTTTGGACGAGAAGGTCGGCGACACCGCCGATGAAAAGACAGGTCTGCCAGTTCACAGTCTCTATGGTGAAACACGCCAGCCGCGCCCGGACCATTTGCGGGACCTGGACGCCCTGGTTTTCGACATTCAAGACATTGGTTGCCGATTCTATACCTACATTTCGACCATGGGTTTGGCGATGGAGGCTGCCGCGAAGGCGAATATCAAGTTTTTCGTGCTCGACAGGGTAAACCCAATTGGAGGTGTGACCGTGGACGGCCCGGTCCACAACGGCCCCTCGACATTCACGGCCTTCCACTCGATACCGGTCCAGCACGGAATGACCGTGGGCGAGCTGGCCCGACTCTTCAACGCCGAGCGCGGCGCTCCGTGCTCGCTGACGGTGATCCCGATCGAGAATTGGCGACGAGACCTCTGGTTCGACCAGACACGCCTGCCATGGACGAACCCATCCCCCAACATGCGAAGCCTCACGGAGGCCGCGTTTTATCCCGGCGTCGGGTTGCTCGAGACAACCGCACTGTCCGTGGGACGCGGAACCGGGACGCCATTCGAGTTGGTGGGCGCTCCGTACATCGACGACACCCGTCTGGCCGCGGAGTTAAACAAGGCCGGTCTTGCCGGCGTCAGGTTTGTGCCGGTCCGCTTCACGCCAGACGCCAGCGTGTTCAAGAACCAGCCGTGCGCGGGAGTTCAAATCCTGCTGACTGATCGCGACCAGTGCGAACCGATTGACATCGGCCTCCTGGTGGCGCGAACATTGCACCGCTTGTACCCGCGGCAGTTCAACATCGACAAGTTCCTCAACCTGCTCACGGACAAAGCCACTCTTGACATGGTCCGCGCGGGTCGGTCATTGACGCAAATCAGGTCCGCGTGGGCGGCTGACCTTGCCAAGTTCAACCAACGGCGCGCGGCGGTTCTCCTCTACAAGTAAAAGTGGCCCTGGGCTCCAATCCCACCAAGCCCGTCCGCGGGCTGAATCCAATGCGTCGGCCGGGCCGCTCGCAAACACGGCTTATCGGAACCGCCTCAAAACTGCTTTCGCAATAGTCCAAACTTTGATGCATATGCACCGGAGTTTGGCAGTGCCAAAGTCCCTAACAGAGGGGCTGCGGCATGCACGGCAACGTATCTTGACCGGAAGCGGAAACCGAATTGCGGAAGGTACGACGGGTCAAGGAACGGGCGGCAGCGCGCGCAGGATGCCTTCGCAGTTGTCGGCGGTGACCAAAAGAAAGCGGCGTTCGAACTCCTGTTCAGGGTCGCGGCCGACGGGGACGGACTCCGGGGGCGAACCTGGCCGGTTGAGCACCACGGCCAGCAATTTCCCCGATCGGAATGCGGAGACAATCGTGTCTGTCTCGCCGAGCAAGCGCAGGTCTGGAAGCAGAAGAGCGAAGTGCGGTTTGGGCCCCCGCCAGACACCGAGTCGCTGAAGGTCCGCCGGCACGCCGATCAAGCTGACAACGACGTCAGTGTTTGAGTGTCGATCGACAAGAGCGTCCCATGCCCCTTCCGCGGTCAGAAAACTCAGCGGCGTTGTCGCGTCAGGCGGGATCGGGACCATCGAGGGGTCCTGGACCGCGGCGGGAATGAGTTCCGGGAAATCGACGCCAATGAACTCGATCCGCTTGCGTCCGCCGCGTTTCAGACCTTTCACCGCCGCTTCCTCAAACAAGCGCACCTCGGATGCCTGACCTCGAAGCCGTGTGTACGGGTTGCCAATGACCAGAGTGCGTGCGCCAGGCATGCGATCGGCGAGGTACTTGCCCACAATCTCCATGGCGATCTCGCGTCTGACGACCGCTCTGCGCCGCGGCGCCCGATCACCGCGAGGTAAGACTTGTGATGCGAGCACGACAGCCAGCAGAACTCCAACGGCGATCAGAGAGAATCGATGGACACGCTTCATGGCTTTGCGCCCACCTGTTAGAGAAACCAGATTCCGACGCTCATTCTATTTTGATCCGAAGTAGCCAGGAATAGTGTCAACCTCAAACAGACCAGCGATCCCAATCGATTCCAGCCGCGCGCGTCCGCAAGACTCGATGTGACCGTCGAGGAAGAGACCGTTGGCGCGCAGCCTGTGTCGACCGTGGACTTCCTTTTCGCTGGCAGCGCGGAAGCAGTAGAACTGCTGCGAACCAACGCCCTGCCGTCCTCGGCTGGTTGTGTCGGCCACATGAACGTATTCGACAGGATTGAGGATGCTCTCAGTCCGCAGGAACTGGTTGTAGGCGCCCTGCGCGGAATTGGTGGGCGGGTCGATCCGTATGCCGTACGTTCTCATCCAGTTGGTGAATCGGAACGGCGGGTACGTTGGGCAAAGGAACAACTCGAACGGGCGCAGACTCTGGTTAGTGCTCAGGAGAGACGCCCACGTAACTCCCATTTTGAGCGGTTCGTTGACTTGAACCAGACCGGCATTGTCCTCCGCGTATACGAGGGTGGCGATGCCGATCTGTTTGAGGTTGTTGGCGCAATGCACCTGTTGGGCTCTGGCCTTGGCGGTGGAGAGGGCAGGCAGAAGAAGCCCCGCCAAGATACCGCTGATGGCGATTACCACCAGCAGTTCTATGAGCGTAAAAGCCAGGTCTTTCCTCGCACCCATGTCTTGTGTCCAAGCCGCACCTGTGCCAACGTGCGCGCGTTTGCGCCACGACTAGCTATCAGCGTTGGCATCGGCCATGCCTCGCCTGGTCGCGGCCCGGGCAATCATACTAATGCGAGCTGGTTGCCACGGTCAATGCCGCTCTGGGGATGTTGTTCAACACGGATGTCTTTCTGCTGTTTTTCGCGGCAGTCGGGTTGTTGTACTACCTGGCGCGGCATAGACTTGCCGCGCGCAACGTTCTCATCGTCGCCGCCAGCTATTTGTTCTACGGTTGGTGGGACTGGCGGTTCCTCTCGCTCCTGGTGTTCACCAGCTTGTTGGACTTCGGCGTGGGTGTCGCCCTCGACGGTTGCCCCAGACAGGGCGCGCGCCAGCGATGGCTTGCGCTGAGTATCGTCGCGAATCTGAGCGTGCTTGGTTTTTTCAAGTACTGCGGCTTCTTTGTAGACTCGCTGGCGACCGTGCTCGGCGGACTTGGTGTGCACATCGAACCGCGAACGTGGAACATCATACTGCCGGTTGGGATTTCATTCTATACGTTCCAGAGCATTAGCTACGTCGTTGACGTCTATCGGCGGCAAGTTCCCGCCACGCGCGACCCGATCCAGTTTCTTGCGTATGTTTCGTTTTTCCCGCAGTTGGTGGCGGGGCCAATCGAACGCGCGCGCAACCTATTGCCCCAGTTCGCCCAGACCAGAATCATCACACGCGACATGGTCGTCGAGGGTTTTTGGCTGATCATATGGGGAATGTTCCAGAAAGTGGTCATCGCTGACAACCTCGCGCCATTGGTTGAGTTGGCCTATCAACACGGCACTACTTCAGGTCCCGTGGTCGCGCTAGCCACTGTTGCATTTGCGCTCCAGGTGTATGGCGATTTCGCGGGGTACTCCGACATCGCTCGGGGTTTGGCCAAGCTGCTCGGGTTCGAACTGATGGTCAACTTCAATTTGCCGTACTTGGCGACTAACTTGCGCGAGTTCTGGCGCCGTTGGCATATCAGCCTATCGACCTGGCTTCGCGATTACCTCTACATAAGCCTCGGCGGCAACAGATGCAGTCCAGTCCGGAACAAGCTGAACCTGCTGATTACGATGTTGGTTGGAGGTCTGTGGCACGGAGCAGCTTGGCATTTTGTGCTCTGGGGCGCGTGGCATGGACTTGGACTGCTCGCACATCGGGCCTGGCGCGAGCATCACCCCGCCCCGCCGACTGCCAAATGGCGGGAATTCCTTGCTTGGATTGTGACATTCAGTTTCGTGCTCTACGGATGGTTGTTGTTCCGGGCGGAGACTCTCGCGCAAGTACTTGATCTGACCCGGGCATTAGGTTCTCTGTCGTGTCCCGATTGGATCGGCAGCTATGTGACGAGTTTGATCGTCTATGCCGCGCCGATGGTCCTAATTACGGCGTGGCAGGCGCGCTCGGGCAATCTGCTTGCGCCCACGACGCTTCGTCCATGGATGCGCGCTCTCTTGCAGGGCACGCTGCTGTGGGCGATTGCTCTCTACTGGGAACGCGACGCGACTCCGTTCATCTACTTCCAGTTCTGACATGTCAATGAGCAGTCACGAGTATCGATTCAGCGCGTCGGACGCGCTCAAGGTTCTGGCCGGAGCGGTCCTTTGGGTCGTGATCGTTGCTGCTGGTTTGCACGGGGCGTTGTTTGTCGGTCTCTTGCCCAAAGCGCGTCCGGCTCTGGACATGGATACCACAGTTCTGTTGCACCAAGCCGAGGCTGCATGTCGGAAACAGGATGCGGAACTGTTGCTGGTGGGCGATTCGTCATGTCTGATGAACGTGTCGGCCATCGACCTCGGAACCCAGATGAGGCGGCCAGTCCTTAATCTCGCCATGTTCAGCTATTTGGATTTGGTGTCTCATGGCCGACTTGTTAAGCGATACGCTGAGACCAATCCCAAAAGGCCAATCGAAGTTGTGCTTCTGCTTCATCCCGAGAGCCTGCGTTTGCACGATACCTCCCCATTCCATTCAGAATTACTGCGGCGTGCCCTGGCTTCGGATGCCAAAGAAGCGCCACCTCTACAGTCGCGCGGGACCCGCGACTGGCTTGCTCTCGGTGTGGCGCGTGAGAGATTGGTCGCGCCTCTCGTGCCGACGCCGCTTCCGGGCAAGTTCGGGGCGCGCTACGGCTTCAACCGTGACCTTTGGCGGCACCTGACTGTATCGCGTGGCAGCGCTATCGATCCTCACAGGTTCGACCGGAGGACGGCGCAGGGCACCGCTGAGTATCGTTTGGCTCCCCGGTTCGAGTCCGAGAGCCGCCAATTCCGCGAGTTACTGTCTCCGAACACGCGGCTGATTGTTGGCTTGACCCCAATACCCGTGTCGTTCGCGCAGCCTGACCATGCAAGTGTATGTGGCCAGATGCTGGCGAAGTGGAACGACTGGCTGCAAGCCGATCGCGCGCTCACGAACCTGCCGCTCACCTTGCCGGAAGACCAGTTTGCGACCGTGACACATCTAAACGAGCGGGGCCGCCTTGCATACACGCGCATCCTTGGAGCCGAACTCGAACGCAACGCACAACCGTCTCGCTCTCGTTAACGAGCGTTCGAATCAAAACGAACACGGTGGGAAAGCGCTCGCTATTACAGCGGTTTCCAGCCGAGGTGGCGGAAGCGCTCCCACACCCAGATGAAGTCGCGGTTGCGGACATTGCCTCCACTCCAATAGAAACTCTCAACGCCGCGCGCTGAATCGCGCGCCGCTTTGATCGTCGAGGCTTCCAGCCACCGGTGTAGTTCCACATGCCCATCCGCGAACCCGAATGTGCTTACGTCGCCGTGGAAGATGGCGAACGGGTCGACCCAGCCAGGCGGGCTGACATCCAGGACCCACGTTCCGTTGTTGTAGCTGCGCGGGTCGGCCTCCTCGATAAACACGAAGGAATTCACCGCTTCAGGAATCTCGCTCAGTTTGGCAAAAGGCTTCACTCCCGACCACATGCCGCCAGCCATGCCGTCGGATTTTGAGTAACTGTCCCAGGCCCAACCTCGGCCGGGCTTGAGTCGTTTTGTGCGGAGATCGCCGGCGCAATGGTATGCGCCAATAGCCCTGCAGTAATTGTACTTGTACAGGGGCGAGTTCGACATGCCCGCCGCGACTCGCCGCATTGCCTCCGTCTCGTTGATGCCGGCTGCGATATTCGGTTCGGGCCCAATCCAGAACCCGCCGGCGTACAAGTTGACTGATCCTTCAGCACCTGTGTAAGCGGTGGGCAACAGGGAGTCGGTGTTGTCCGACGCGTACATTTGCCACGCCAGAACCAACTGTTTCTGGCTCGAGAGGCAGGAGGCGCAAGTGGCTTTGAGCTTGGCTCGCCCCAGTGCCGGGAGCAGCAACCCCGCAAGAATCGCGATGATGGCTATCACGACAAGCAGTTCGATCAGCGTGAATGCCGTTTTTGCCCTTGGCCGCGAGTGATAACTCTCAATTCTCATCTATTGCTCACTTCTATTCAGCATCAAGGCTATCTGCAAGCGAGAACTGCCGCCCGACAATCGCCTCAGGTATTCGGGAACGCATCTTGTTTTCCAGCAGCCATTATTGCGTGTTGAAATGACACCTGAGACAAATGGCTGCAATTCCTTGATTTGACCCGGACGTGAGGAGCCCATAGAATGGCACTTTGAAATGTCCTATGCCTGAAAAGAAGAGAAGCAGAATCATAGTGTGCGATCCAGTGTCGCCGAAGGGTGTGGCTTTATTGCAGAAACGACCGGAATTCGAAGTGACGGTCCTGCCCAAGCGGCTTGCGGAGTCTGAGCTGATTGCATTGGTTGCGGACGTCTCGGCTCTCGTGGTGAGGTCTGAAACAAAAATCACCCGCCGGATTATTGAAGCGGCGCCAAGGTTGCGGGCCGTGGGAAGGGCCGGGGTTGGAGTGGACAATGTTGATGTCGAAGCAGCCACCCAGCGCGGTGTAGTCGTGATGAACACGCCCGGAGGGAACACGATCTCGACCGCCGAACTTGCGTTCTCGATGCTGATGGCGTTGGCCAGGCGGATTCCTCAGGCGCATTCCTCGATGAAATCCGGGGAATGGGACAGGAAGGCATACCACGGGACCGAGTTGTACGGCAAAACGCTGGGTATTCTTGGATTGGGACGGATTGGGAGCGAGGTGGCGCGCCGCGCATTCGCGTTCGGAATGAAAGTTATCGCGTACGATCCGTATTTGAACCTCTCGCGCGCAGGAGCATTGCAGGTCGAGATGGTCGAGTGCCTCGACGACTTGTACGGCAGGGCCGACTTCATCACGGTGCACCTGCCAATGAGCGACGAGACACGAGGTTTGCTCAATCAGGTCGCCTTCGACCGGATGAAGCGCGGCGTTTGGATCGTCAACTGCGCGCGCGGAAGCATCGTCGACGAATCAGACCTTATTGCCGCGCTCGACAGCGGCAAGGTTGCGGGAGCAGCGTTGGACGTTTACGAGCACGAGCCGCTGCCCAAAGAGTCGCCTCTGCGCTCCCATCCAAAAGTGACCATGACGCCACACCTAGGCGCCAGCACGTCCGAAGCCCAGGACAACGTGGGAATCGAGATCGCCGAGACCCTCACGGAATTCCTTCTGCATGGCGCGGTCAGGAACGCGATCAACCTGCCAAATCTCGACACGAAGACTTACGAGGCGGTCAAGCCATACCTGAACCTCGGCCAGAAGCTGGGGCTTCTGGTGGCCCAGCTAGCGCCCAAACGCAACGATCGTCTCGTTATCACTTACGGCGGCGCGGCCACCGATCTTCCCACGGACCCAGTGACGCGCGCCGTTCTGACGGGTTTCCTTTCTTGCGCGGCGGGCGCTGAGGTCAACCAAGTCAACGTGCGATCACTAGCCAACAGCCTTGGCCTGCTGGTCGAGGAGACAAAATCCTCGGAGGAGACCGACTATCACGAGTGGGTGCATGTCTGTGCTTTTTCCGCGGACCAGAAAGTGTCGGCCGGGGGCACGTTCTTTAGCGCCCACCATCATCCGCGCATTGTGCGACTCAACGATCAGCCTGTTGAGATAGTGCCTGAAGGAGTGCTGTTGCTGCTGAACAACACTGATCGTCCGGGAATGGTTGGGCACATCGGCACGCTGCTGGGCAACCACCGCGTCAATATTGCTACCATGAGCCTTCACCGGGATCGCGCTGGCGGTCAGGCGCTGACCGTGCTCAACCTCGACAGCGTGCCTTCTCCGGCCCTGATCCAGGAACTCAGGTCTGATCCTGACATCACCAATGTGCGCATCGCGCGTCTTACGTCATCATGAGGTCGAATAGAACTGGACGGACTTTACCGCCCAAATCGCGCACGGACGCTCTTCGCCACATAAGGCTGAGAGTGCTTTTGGCGGTAACTGGCCTGGCATTGGCAACGTGCGTCACGCCTTCCGCGACGCCTAACGCGGCATCCGAGACGAACGGAGCGGCGCTTTTTCCCGATCCGGTGGTTGCCAAGGGCAAGGGATTCGAAATCCGACGAAGCGAGTTGGACGAATCGGTTGGGAGCCTCCGCGCGACTCTGGCGGCTCAGAACCAGGGTTTCTCCGACCACGAAAGAGAGACGGTGGCGGCGCGTCTTCTGGATCGGATGGTCATCAATCGCATCCTCCAACTGCGTGCCACTGATGAGGATCGCGCCAAGGCGCGCGAGATGGCTGAGAAGTTCGTCGCTGACACGAAGGCCAAGGCCTTGTCGGAGGAATCGTACCGGCGTCAGCTTCGAGCCACTGGCATCACACCCGAGCTGTTCGCGAAGCGCGCCCTTGAACAGGCGGTTGTCGAGAATGTTATCGGCCGCGAACTTAAGTCCACGATCACGGTGCCCGATGAACACGTGCGGGATTTCTACGAACGCGGCATCGATTCCCAGGCGCGCGAAGTGCAGGCCGTTGTTGACAAGCTCGCCAAGACCGGACCGGATACCGTCTTTTATACGGACGGCAAGGCGAAGTTCGAGGAGATTACGCGAACCAACCTGGCCCGGCTCGAACGCCCTGAACAGGTCCGAGCAAACATCATTGTTCTTTACACCGTCGACCGCGTCACGCAGGCAAATCTCACCGAGGCCGATTGCCAGGCAAAACGCGAGCTTGCCGATCGATTGCTGACGCGGCTTAAGGCGGGCGAGGACATCGGGAGTTTGGCGCGTGAGTACTCCGACGACCAACAGGGACGCCTCAACGGAGGGCAGTACACGATCCTGCGCGACACGCAAGCTTTGCCTGAGTTGGCTGACCTGAAGCTGAAACTGTTCGAATTGCCCATCAACCAGATCGCCGGCCCGTTCACGAACAAACTCGGTCTCTACCTTGTCAGAGTCCTGGAGCGGACTCCCGCCGGAAAGTCCTCATACGACAAAGCCGCGGAAGAAATCAGAAACCTCCTGATCGATCAACAGCTCCAGAAACTCCTCCCGGACTACACAGCCAAGCTCAAGGAGGAATACGGCGTCGAAATCAGCTTCGGCCCATAGCACCATGACCAGGTCCGCATCAAAACAAAAGTGTCCTCCTCCGGTGCTGGTTCGGCACGAGGCGGATGTGCCGACGGAACGCAGCACTTGCGGCTTTCGGCATCGCCTGATCAGCCGCGAAGATGCGGGGATTGGCGTGGCGGCATGGGCCCACACGGTTGACATCGACGGCGCCCGCCAGCACTACCACAAACGCTGCACTGAGCTTTACTACGTCCTGGATGGCGAAGGAACCATTACTCTGGATGGCGTTACACACGATATGCGGGCCGGCTCACTGGTCCACATTCCTCCAGGAATCGTCCATGGCGCTTCGGGCCGCATGCGAGTTCTGGTAATTGGCATACCAGACATAGCCGACGACGATCTTTTCTTCCCTGCAGACGACTGAGATGTCTGAAGTGCCGCAAACCGCTTCACTTCAGGAGCTTCGAAAGCTCCGTGGTGACATTACGCGGCGACTGCCAGTCGGGATTGACGCCGACATTAGCCGTGTGTGATTCTCCTGCTCGTTCAAAGTCCAAATCAGGAGCTCTGTCGTGGAAATCAAAAAGGCCGTAGTAACCGTTGCCGGGCGGAACCAGAGGGCGCTCCCTCTTCAGAACCTGGTCGATCGCGATGGGCGACAGAAGAGCGCGCTTAGCATACTTATCGAAGAAGCGTTGAGCGCCGGCGTTGAAGAAATCTGCCTGGTGACATGTCCTGGGGACGAGCCTTCGTATCGCGCGGCGGCCGGCAGTCACGTAAGCCGCCTGCATTTTGTCCAACAGCTAGAACAGCGCGGATACGGCGACGCAGTGGCGCGCGCGAGAAGTTTTGTCGGTGCGGACCCGTTTCTGCTCCTCGTGGGTGACCATCTGTACCTGAGCCGCGAGAATCGGTCCTGCGCGCGCCAGTTGGTTGAGACGGCCCGCAAAGAACGATGCTCGGTCTCGGCGGTTCAGGCAACGCACGAAAGCAAACTGCCATACTACGGCGCGGTGGGTGGACGTCTTGTAGCGGGCCGAGCCAGTTTGTACGCCGTCGAGACCGTGATTGAGAAATCGACGCCAACTGAAGCCGAGCAGAAGCTCATCGTGCCTGGTCTGCGGGCGGGTCATTACCTCTGTTTCTTTGGCATCCATGTTCTTACGGCGCGGGCCATGGACCTCATCGAGAGCCAGGCTAATGCCGGCGGCCACGGCCACGCTGTTGAGCTTTCGCCAGCACTAGCGGCTTTGGCCGCGTGCGAGCGGTACTTGGCCTTTGAAGTGGCCGGGCGCCGATATGACATCGGTGTCAAGTACGGTCTCTTGACCGCTCAACTTGCTCTGGCTTTGGCCGGTAGCGAGCGCGACGAGGTGCTGACTAGTCTTGTCGAGTTGCTTTTGTTGCGCGGCGTTTGAGCGGCCTTGAACGGCACGGCTACACTTCGTTGCACGGTTTCAAAATGCAGAGCTTTGTCGACCTAATCACGTCCCCAAACGCGGATGAGCGGAATCGCCCTTTCGAAGAGCATTGCCGAAAGGCCAGCGCGGCCGATTTGTTGGCCGCGTGTGTCGAGCTGGACGCATTTCGCAGACGAAGCCACAACCTCTACGAGCGCGTTCGAGCGTTGTTCTTTCTGTATGCGCTGCACCGGTTTCACCTGCCTGCGCGACCGGGTCTGAACCCGCATGGTTTGATTCCATTCGAGGCCTACAAACACCTCCTCGAACGGAGATTTGAAGAGGCAATTGACATCCTGGCGGCCGCACAGGACAAGGAAGGCCCTAGCGACGCTATCAGCAGCGCGCTTGCGGCGGCTTATCAGCGGCTTGGTTTTCAGACCCTTGCCGACCAAGTGCGTCGCAGTGTCAGGTCGGTGCGCGGCAATCAATGGATGTTTCGGATGGGGCACCCGGCCAACCATCCGCTCCGTATCCGGCCCGAACTGCTCGCGCTCACCGCGGAGGGCACGTACCCGGTTCTCCGCGAACGCACGCCAGTCCGGATGGACCTCAGTCACAGTGGCTGGAGCGACATTTTTTTCTTGGGCATGGACTATCCTGAAGGCGCTCGTGTTCTGAATGTCTCGATCGACCTTGGAGTCAGGGGCCGTGATCCCGAGCCGCGCCCGCCCGTCGAAGCATTTCTCCGGGTGATCGACCAGCCGATCTTGCGGCTGACTAGTGTTGATCTGGGTGACACCGCCGACATCGAACACCTGCCAGGAGTTTTCGATTTCGCGAGCGATTGTCTGGGATTGCTCAAAGCAGCGGTAATAGCCGCTGGGATCATCCCGCCCGGCGTCGAGGGTTCGGGGCAGGACCTAGCCGAGTTGCTTGGGCGCCTGGTCGGACCCGGCCGGGGCATCGAACTTGTCAGCAACGTGAACAACATTCCGAAAGGTTCACGACTCGCGGTCTCGACCACGTTGTTGGCTTGTTTGACGTCTGTCTGCATGCGAGCCACGGGTCAGGCAAAATCGCTCGAAGGCCCGCTGCTGGAGGAGGAGCGGCGTCTGGCTTTGGCTCGGGCGTTATTGGGCGAATGGCTCAGTGGCTCCGGAGGTGGCTGGCAGGACTCCGGCGGACTATGGCCGGGAATGAAACTCATCTGCGGCGTTCTGGCTGGTGAAAGCGACCCCGAATACGGCATTAGCCGCGGCCGACTTCTCCCATCGCATCGCATACTTGGGCCTGAAGACGTCACGGAGGAAACGCGGCGCCTGCTTCAGGAGTGCCTTGTTCTGGTGCATGGTGGCATGGCACAGAATGTGGGGCCCATCCTGGAGATGGTCACCGAGACGTACCTTCTGCGTTGCGGGCCGGAGTGGAAGGCGCGTCTCGAAATGGCTGGCATTCTCGACGGGATTATCGAAGCACTTGGAACCGGTGACGTGCGCCGCGTTGGCGA
>JAXDCU010000369.1:0-3654 GCA_034677645.1 Verrucomicrobiia bacterium | reverse complement strand
CTGCATCAGTCTTTTGCACTTGCAGGGCGCCGGAAATGTCAAATGTTTAGATGTGACCCCGACGGTCAGTGGCTGGCCATGCAGAGGTTCGTCCGCGTGTTTTGACCCGTGCCGTCGAACTCAATCGGACCGGCAATCCCCATCCACGGAGTAAGCCGCGTGATTGCCTCGCGGATACGAGCTCGGTTCGGGCCGGCAAGGCGGATAGCCTCGATCAGCAGCCGCGTCGCGTCGTGGGTGAGCACCGTGGCATAGTCTGGCAACAGCCGCCGCTCGGCTTGCGCCTGGCTTGCCAGGGAGAAAAAGCGAGTGTCGCGCAGATCAGACTCGAAGAGCAGCGGAAATCGAACACCTTTGGCCGAGGCGCCGGCAAGCTCCAGGAAGCGTGTGCGCCCCATTGCTTGACTCCCAAATATCCGCGTCGCAGGAGCTTTGTCGCGGACTGCCTGAGCCCATCGCGCCGCGTCATCCGCACCCGCAACGATCAGCGCGAGGGCTGGCCTATCCGCCCCCAGCCTCTCCATTTGAAGTGAGAAGTCGCTTGTGCCGGCTGGCACGTCCAGACGCAGGTCCGGCAGCCGGCCGCGTCGGGAGAATTCCCGCAACACCTCGCGAGCCGTCATGCGCGATTCGTGATCGGTACAGGTCAGGAGCGCGAGTTTGGTTCTAATAATTGGGTCGGCGACAGTCTTGAGCGCAATGCTTTCGTGCAATCCAGGTTTCGGGTTTTGGGTTCCCGATTTCGACTGCAGGAGCTCGCGGCTCTCCGAGGCCTTCAGCGTGGCCAGAATATCATCAACAAGGACACGCGCGATGGCATCGTCTGATGGCGCGCAGGCAAACATCCACGAGATGCCGGCGAGGGTGACTGACTTGTCAGTCGTGATCGGACTGACCAGGGGTAGATTGGCCTTGGCAACGACTTGCTCGGCCAAATGAGTGGAAGCCGAATCCACCGACCCTATCAACGCCAGAAGTTGTTCATCGTACACCATTCGCGCCAGCCGCGAGACGCCGGTGCCCCACGGATCAGCAGCCCAGCTCGGCACCAGGCGAAACAGGAGCGGCTCGGAGTGTGCTAAAACGCCGCCTTCAGGCCTCTTGCCCGAACAGCCATCCAAGAGCCCTGAGCGCGGCGTTTGCGTCGTCATGGGATTCGATATTGAGGCGGCGCGGACGAGGCGCCTCGATGCCAACATAGCCTCTTCGTTGGCATGGCGGATGGCGAGGTTCGCGGCCCACCACTGGTCGCCTGTCAACGAAGCGTCAAGATTCGTTGGCCCGAACCAGCCAATGCGCAGTTCGGTCAGGTTGGTGAAATCCTCCGAGGGGCCGGCATAAGACAGAACTGCGTCGCGGTATCGAATGAATGGGCGGGAGCCAACGGCAACGTCAGCGGCAGGGGCGCTGACAGCGGCCAAAACCGCCAAGAACGACGCGAACACCCGGCACCAGTGCGCGGTGCAAGTACTGTGCGGCACGTGCCTCTGGGAATTCCTCACACCGCACTTGGTCATCTTGCGCTAACCTGATCCCGCTCGACGCGCTTTCTTGCGATGACATTGCCTCGCGGGATGTTCAAGTCCTCGCGCGAGTAGTAGTGCCACCGACCGTTGTCGTGTCGGGTCAAGAATACCTCGCCAGCGTCGTCAAGAGCTGCGCTCAGCGGAATATCGCCAGTGACTCCGGGGAATGGGTCTGGACGATGGGCGAGTACGTCGCGGATTTTGGCGCGATTGAGTCCCGCTGTTCGAACCGCCCAGACTAGCATATTCATTCCGTCGTAAGCGTGGGCGGCGTATGTGTCGGGCTCGACACCCCATCGTTCGCGGAAGGCTCTCTTGAACTCTTCGAGTTTGGGGTCTTTACGAGTCGGGTCCCACGGGTATGTGCAAATCACTCCTTCGGCGTTCGAGCCAGCGACGCGGACGAAGTCGTCGGAAACGCAGCGGTCGCATGCCAGGAACGGCTGCTGCATGCCCATCGCGCGCATCTGGTTAAGAACGCGGGCGCCGTCCTCGGCGTCTCCCCAGTGTACAACGGCATCAGGCTGGCTTTCCTTGATTCTTTCCAACTGCATCGTGAAGTCGGTAGCACCGACCTTGTAGGCCATCTCGATAATCACTGGATAGCCGAGTCTGCGACTGCCATCGCGTATTTCGCGCACACCAAATCGGCCGTAGCGGTTACTGGACCGGATGATGGCAACGCGCTGGTATTTCATTTTGCGGTACAGGTAGTCCATGAGAAGATAATTCTGCTGACGATCATCGCCGATGTTCCGAAAGACCCATGGGATGTTGGTCTCAATGTAAGTGGGATCAAGATCGCCCGAAGTCAGCATTGACAGTTCGGCCTTGAGCGCGACTCGGATGGCGATGTGAGTATTAGCACCATCCACGGTGCCAATGATCGCCCACACATTGTCTTTGTACGCCATGGTGACGATCTCGTTGCCGGAAGCGCCCCACAGACCGTTATCATTCCGAATCACTAGTTCAAATGGGATTCCACGCTTTACGTAGCCGCCTTGCGCGTTCGCATGCTCGATGGCCAGACGACAACCCCGCAACATTGCTATGCCGAGCCCTTCCTCGTGGCTCTTGCCACCTGTCGCCACCGATACTGTCGGCATGATGGGACCCAAGAAGCCGATTTTGACTGTATCGACGTGTTCCGGTTCGGGGATCGCCCGGCCCGGGCCAGTGTATTCCATCTGCACAAGGAAATGTTCCTTGAATGGTTTGACGGCGCCGTAGGGTTCGACGTCCGCGGAGGAAGAAGCATAGTTTTCATTAGTCATGAGCGGAAGCGCGGGCACGTGGTAAGCATCGACGTCAATTAATCTGAGGACTTCATCTGTGCTGGGCCTCGATGGCGGCGCGGCATGGCTCAGGGGCGCCGAGTCCGTGCTGGCGGCGCTCCAGGCGGAAGCCATGGAAGCTCCCACGGCCAAGACTGAAGCCAACCCAACGAGCGTTTGCAGACAACATGAGAGTTCAGTGGTGATCATAGTTGCTTGCTACTCCTGATGTAGACGCCGTTGTGGCCTTTGCTCAAGAGACTCAACGACGGATTTAGCGCCATTGGTATCTGACTTTGGCGCCAGCGGCTTCAAACGTGGGTAGTATCCGTCGCCGCGTCCCCATCCAATGCCCTTTGAAGTGCCCACCCAGACGTCTTGTCCGTCAAAATCGGCCCAGAGAACATAGTTGTGAGGAATGCCGCGAGGCGAGCGCGCGGTGTTGAGAATCTTGCCTCCACGACGGATTTCAGCGATCCCCTCGTGAGTATCCGGGTCCATGGTGTAAACAACCCAAGTGTCAGTTTCAAAATCGACAATGGCGCCGACGCCTTTGTCGGTGCAATACCAGCACTCGTGAGCGCTGCGGCCGCGGGCGGCATTGTTGAAATCGCTTGGAGTTCCGCCTTCATGAGTGAAAAAGCCCCGCCAATGCCTTCCGTCATACCGACAGGCGCCGAAATAGGTGGAGGCCCAGAGGGTCTTGTCTACGTAACTAACACCGGTGGTGATGACATGAGGGATGCCGTCGTCACGGTATAGATCAATCTCCATCTCTCCATCCGGGTCGACATAGTGCTTCCAATGCTCGGTCGCCAAATCGAATTCCAATACGCCGCTGCCCCATATCG
>JAXDCU010000368.1:0-4449 GCA_034677645.1 Verrucomicrobiia bacterium | reverse complement strand
CCGCCAAGGCGCCAGTCACAAGCCCCAGGGCGATTACTCCCCCGCCGTGGCTGGATGATATGATCGGACAAGCAATCTGGATCAGCAGACACGGCAGCAGCACCCAATGTGGATTATCGCCAATCCTGGCGGGAACGCGTTCCAGGCCTTGCGCGGCCCGAAACAGTGTCCACCAGAAGGCCAGCGTGACGGGCCAGAGCAGGTTGAAGTACTGCGCCCCGTTGCCGCGGTAGGTGAACGGTCCAAAATGAAACGATGCCTCCCCGTACCGCGGCAGTATGAGCCAGAGCAGCTTGTCGGTCCCGTCCAAGCGTTGCAGAATCGACACCACTCCAAGCAACGTGCCGTTGAGACACAGGACCCAAAGAAGGTTCGATAACCGCTCCGGCAGTCCAGCGCGCTGCGCAACCATGAACCGCGTATAGCTTTGGTCTTCTTCGCCGCTCTCAGTCGGCGCCTTGCCCAGAAGCCAATCGCGAGTGGCCCAGAAACAGCCTGTCAAGCCCAGATACATCCAGAACGCCGACCACGTTGAAGCCGCGTCGTAGCTGAACGGGAGCCAGCGCACAAATCGCTCGTTGAATTCCTGGATGCCACCTGTAATCTGGGATCGGTAATTCAACGCCGACGCCAGTGTGTAAGCCAGAATCAACAGGTTCAACAATCCCAGCGACCGCGTGAGCCACCGTGCCGCGCGCGCGTGCGGGCGAAAGATCGCGGGTGTTCCTGGCCGAGGCACTGGTTCACCCCAACGCGGGGGCCGATAACCCGTCCGCCACCTGAGGCAGCGTTTGGCAACCAACAGCAACCCCAGCGCATACCCGGCGCAGTTCATGGTCCAGACCGCCCAAGGCTGCGTAGTGCCGAATGCCCACGGCCCGAAAACCACCATCAAGAAGATCAAGACGGCCGAGAAACGGTCGAAACGCGCGTACAACTCCGGCGTTTGCACTGGGCTTTCCGGCTCCCGCGGCGGGCCGGCGCTCACTTGCTCGGCAGGCCCAGTTGCAGCGTCCGAGCCCTTGGACGAACCTGTAAGTTCTGGCGTTGCCACGCCGGTGATTAGACTCTTACAGGCTCTTTCTCACAAGCCAAAAGCCCCATCCCAAATCCTCGCCTAAGCTCACCACGAAGCACACGAAGGAGAGCCACGAGGCTAGCTCGGTCGTTTCCGCTATTCTCTATATAACCGGGTCGGGTCCGCTCATCGTTGTTCCTTCGTGTTCTCAGTGGTGAATTCACCCATCCGCCGACATCTTACGCGATGATCGTGGCCCATCGAACCAGGCCTCTCCCGGAACAGCTAGGACTTTCGCTGGGGCCCTCGCCAGCCCAGAGCATTCAAGGCTCGGAACGTTTGGCGTTTCGTGGCACGAGACGGGCGATGATCGCCAGTAGAACAACCACGGCCAGAATCAAGGCCGCCCAGAACAACGGCCCGCCCCGCTTGCCGGCCATTTGCTCGCTCCAGGACGACTTGCGCAACTGCTCCTCGGGACCGGCAATCACATCTGATCGTTCAAGCGCCTTGAGTTCGTCGGCGACAAGGCTGAGGTCATAGCGCGGCACGCCCGCGTTCGGATTCCCATAGTACAGGTGGAGGTCCTGGATGGCATCGGACTTGAAAACAATACGATTGAGCGGCACCGCCAACTCAAAGTCCGCTAATTGCACCGCCGGATTGTCACCATTGTCAGTCACAAGCAGAAGCGTGTCAGTCTCGAGCCGCTGATTGATGCGAAGCTCGAGCTTGGCATCCGCCTTGGCCGTGGTTCTTGTCCAGCGCGCGGTCGCGAGCGATCGCCGCGTTTTGTCGCCGCGCGTGTCGGGCACTTCTTCGTACAGCTCGAAATCCCGCTGGAAAACCTGCGTGGCGGAAGCGCAAGAGAAGCGGTTCAGTGGCAGCCGCGCAAGCGGCAGCTTGAGCGCCCAGCAACCGCGGCTGGGGTTTCCCGGGTCCCGCACCTCAGTGACTTTTGGCCACAGAGTGAGTTCACCGACGGCGTATTCGAGGATGAACGGCACCTGGCGATCGCCGCGCAACAGACGCACGTCTTCCAACCCGTCCCGCGCGCGGGAGAGTATCTCGATGTCCAGCCCGAGTTGTTGCGCTCCATCGCGGCCAATGCGCACCAGTTTGCGATAGCACCAGGCAGACGGATCGAGCGGCGCCGCGATGCCCTGGAGCTGTGGCACCGCCGCGGGTGGCCGGTATGCAGGATTTCGGAGCAACGGCGTCATCGTCAGCCGGGAGACGGGCACTTGCTTGAGGCTGGCTGCCAAACTGGCCAGATCGTATCGCGGACTCTCGCACAATCGATTGCCCGTCAAGAGCCGGTACTTGCCCGGACGAGGTGCGCGAAACACTAGACAAACTGGGCGACACACCGCCCGCAAACCGCTGATCGGCAACGGCGGACTATCCTGGTTGAGCACGCGCAGGAGCAGCCGCGGCGACGCAATACGTCGCTCGACGGGGAGACTGAGCTGAGCTGAGACAGCCTTCCCTTCGAGCATCACACGATACACGGTGCCTCGTGCTAGCGTTTGCTCGGGTTGGTGCCGGTCCGTTCCGCCCGCCGCGCTCAAGACGAGTTCGCGGCTGAAAAGTGGCTCTGGCGTGTCGATCTCGATCGCCGCCAGCAAAAGATTAGCCGCGGGCAATCCCAACTCGATCCTGCTTTCACTCGCTACCTCGCTGCGCCGCTCTATCTTTACCGGCAACACATCCGTCTCCACAAATTCAACACCAGTACGAAGCCGGACGCCAGTGATCGCAACGGGGTCGGCCCGGCGGTCGTCCAGCGCCACGCGCAACCATGGCCACGAGCCTGCCGGAAATCTCAATTCAAGTTGCGCGGGGCCGTTTGCCAGGCGGAACACCGGCACTCCCTGGGTCAGCACTTGCCACTTGGCGCGATCGTGAGACCCCTCGACCGTGGCGGGTTTGATGAAAGGGACGGAAGGCACGTCAAGCACCAGGCCCGCCAAGTGCTGCGTCACGCCAGTTTCAATAACCGCCAGAGTCGATGTAGAGGTGAGCGAAACGGATACCGACTTCGCGGCGCGCACCACGGACACCGCCGGGCTCAACCGATCCACTACGTAGGGAATCTCAGTGCCTTCCTCGTCAACCAATCGCACGTCCTCGAACCCGGGCCGCGAAGCGCCAAGAGTGTCGTACGGCACACGGAGCTTAACCACGCCGGTCTCGGGTACATCCACTTCCTGGACATACTCCCAGTCGGACGTCAGCCCAGCGGCCGAGGCATGGCTGCGGCAAGGCCAGGCCGCGACCGCTCCCACAAGGAGCGCAATCAGCGGCGAACGCGAATCCGCCGCCATGGACACATGTTTCATGATGAGTCGGAAGGGGCGCGGT
Source organism: Verrucomicrobiia bacterium (assembly GCA_034677645.1). GTDB lineage: Bacteria > Verrucomicrobiota > Verrucomicrobiia > Limisphaerales > J093 > JAAYVR01. The sequence continues at coordinate 1,067 of JAXDCU010000368.1, read as the reverse complement.
CCACGGCAGGATTGCGCGTTTGGGCCGCAAAGAACCTCTGGTACAACACCGAAGCAACGATCGATATCAACGCGACGCCGAGCAACGCTCCGACTCGATGGAGCGCCGACAGCCACAGCAGATCGTGTAAAAACAGCTTCGCCAAAGTGATCCCCAACAGAACCAGACCGGCATAGCGCGGGCCGGGTTGGCGCTTCCACACGCCCACGGCCATAAGGACGAGCGCAAATGAAGCCCAGCCGATCGAATATGTCATGTCGCGAGCCCGGTTGCCTGAGAAGTCGAAAGTGACGGTGCTGCCTGTTGAGAAGTAATCCGCGATCTCGATGTTCAAGAGCAGAAAGGCAAGCACTGTGCCAAGCGAGTAGAGGAGTGTTGGAAGCCTGACTCTACAGAGTCGGTCGCGGGGCGATCCAAGCAACCGGCCGCCCACCATCAGGCACGCGGTCACTATCCCATAGCTATACAGGTACCAGTTCAAGACTCGCGTCCCACTGCGCGGATGATAGGAAAGTACCGCCGGGTTGACCGATAGCCGGATGAACGCGACGATCAGCAGTGCCAGGCCCGCGACGCGCAATCCCGAATGGTCCAGCCGCCGATAGAGCCACACGAGCGCCACCCCTTCGAGCGCCCAGCCAATCGTGATCCATTGCTTGTCGAACTGGATGGGGAATACCAACGTCACGAAGAAGAGGACGCTTGCGCCAAACCACGCTAGAAGCGGCCGACGAGTGGGAGCATCGGCTGCGATCCCACGAGCTACAACAGCCAACGCAATTGCCACTGGCACGGCAAACGCCAGTGGGAGCAGCCCCATGAAATGGTTTGGGAAAGCTAGTTTCACCACGCGGTGAACAAGAATGAAATGCAGAGGACCAGACAATGCCGCCGTGGCCCACGGCACCACGGTGCCGCCCAGCGCGCGCCGAAAACAAAAGGGGTACACCAAAAACAACACCGCAAACGCGACATTCCAGACAAGCGGAGGCAACGGCCTCTCCACTGAAAAGTGCGCTCCGTGCCATGAGACCTCGAGAGCCAACACACAGCCAAGCCCAACAGCG
>JAXDCU010000367.1:0-4855 GCA_034677645.1 Verrucomicrobiia bacterium | reverse complement strand
TGGGGCGCGACCCCGCGCCTGCGGGGGCGCGCCGCGGTCCACTCAGAACCAGTGCGAGCTGCAAGAAACCGGGACGCATCGTTTCAGCCGAAAACCCTGTCGCGCGCATTGACTAGACCTCGGGTTTGGCTCTTCAATTGCTGACGACACACACATGATGAAGTCAGTCTCAGAACCGGAGTCCCAGACCTCACGAGGGAAGACCGCTTTCACGCTGATCGAGCTGTTGGTCGTAGTGGCGGTTATCGCGATCCTCGCCGGTCTGCTACTTCCCTCTCTAGGCCGGGCGAAGGACAAGGGTAAGACGATCGCGTGCGCGGGCAACCTGCGCCAATTGATATTTGCCACAATCATGTATGAGGAGGACCACAAGGTGTTCCCACTCGGCTGGGTGCCAGAGCGTCTGCCCGCCATTTGGTACAGGCAGTTGCAGGTGTACGTGGGACGCCGCACTAACGTGTCGGGCGAAGGCGTGTTCGTCTGTCCTTCCAGCGTACAGCCTAACGAGCGCGGTTTTCTTCGCCCGGGCGGTTTCTGGGGGTTCTTGTCCTACGCCCAGAACAAAGAGATCAACGCCGGGCGCGAAGACATGAGCATGCGGAACGTCGCGGACCCGGTGGGGACCATCATGTTCGCCGACACTGACGGATGGGATGCATGTTTGTACGCCGACACCGACGCGACGGCGAACGTCCTCTACCGCCACAGTGGCGGTTCCGAGTCTAGCACAAAGACTGTTCGCGTGACCCGTCGCGGAAGCAGCAAGGTCATCTTCGGCCGTGCCAATGGCGTGTTCCTGGACGGTCACTCGGAGCTCATGCGCAATGCCTCAAACCGCATTTTCACGCTTAAACTCGATTGAACGCGATGCCTTTCCATGAACCGACAAAACAACCACCACAAAGCGCACGATGACCAAGGAGGTTCCTATTAGCTCTTCCTCGGTGGTCTTCGCGGCCTTCGTGGTTAAGCATCTGGTTCATGGACCCAAAGCGCGTTCTCTGGAACGTGGAGGCTTCCCATGAACCTTGCTTTACCGCGTAAACGCGGGACTCTGGCGGGCGGCCGCTCTGCATGGTCCGCGGCATTGTTCCGGCTCGCGATCGGTCAGAGTTCCGCCTTCAGGCGGCTTGGTTGTGGACCAGACCGCAAGGTTCATGGGCTCAATGCGTTCTAAAGAAGACTTTGCTCCCCATGAACCAAGTCCACGGTGGCGCGAGACTCCCGTCGAGCGGCTGCTGTCATCTGTACTGCTATACCACAGGATTTGCGCAGGCTGCGCAAACTCTCCGCCATTCGAACGATCGCGGTCTCAAATACCCGTCCTCCCCGCTGCGACGAAGTCGCCTCATACAGCGCGGCGCGAGAGAGGTGCTGCCATGCAACACCAGCAGTCCTTTCGGCGTCGCCGTTCGGTTGCGGCTGTGCCCATGCGCGCTGAGCCAGTTCCAGTTCTCTGCACTGCGCTCGTGAGGACAGTTGGGCCACCGGACGACACAGGTTCATGGCCCGGTGCTTGGCAAGTCACATGTCAAGAAGACTCCCTTTGATAAAGGAGATTTGGGAGCTACACTGCGATCCCGACTAGATCGATGAGTGCCTATTTCCTCTGGCTGGCCTTGTTTCTGGCCATCAGCCTTGCCGGTTACCTGGCAGCGCGTCGCAACGCCCTGGTGGGGCGGACGCTCATGGCTGTGGGCGCCATTGGATGCGGGGTTTTAGTGATTCGTCAAGTGTACCAGGTGGCCTTTGGTGGCGCCGGCAGACCAATGGACCGTTCCATCGCCGCTGCCGCGTATTACCTAGGCCACGAACTGCTAGGTCAGTTGCCCTCACTCGAAGGCGATATTTGCCTGATTCTCCCGCCCGACAGCTCTGCTAATCAGGCGGTCTTGGATACGGCTTTCGACACGTTCGCGCGAGTTCTTGCGCCGCTGCCGACGTTGCGGCTCAAGGAGGCATCTCTAAGAACAAAGCTGCGATTGGTCGAGGAAGGGCGGGTGCCGAACGAAGCTTTCGAGCAGGCGTTGCAACAGGTCCCCGACGCCATAGCCTACGTCTCATTCGCTGGAGTTCCGTCAGATGTGAAGCGGTTGTCGCTCTGCACCAAGACCAATCCAGTGCCATTTCTTGTGTTTGACCCGAGCGGGGGCCGAGCTTGGGCGGAAATGATCGATCAAGGACGCATCAGGTGTGTGGTGGTCCCCAGATCGGAGCTGGAAGGCGGATTGCGCGGCGCCGCGATCGGTCCTCCCGACGAAATCTTCAAGGAGCGGTTTTTGATGTTCAGGTCGCCAAACGGCGAGTCGGCGAGTCGCGGCGCGCCTACCCCATGATCACAAGACGCTTGGCCCGTGCGCCGCTTTCAATGTCGCGCAACAGTGCCTCGCTCGCGTTCGTGCTCTAACTCCTTGCAAGCGGACTTGAGATGCCATGCTCGAGTCACCCGATCAGCTCTCGCATCAGCCGCAGATACCGTCGGCACGTCTCTCGCATGTCGCCGGGGTGCTTGTCCTGTTCAATGGACACGAAGCCGTCAAAGCCAATCTGTTTGAGCGTGGCGATGATGGCTGAAAAATCCATCACTCCCTCGCCGATGTGGACGAAGCTCCGCATCTGGCCATCGATGTCGCGCATATGGACGTTCATGAGGCGGCGACCGAGTTTGTGGATTGCCACCGGCGGGTATTCGCGCTGGAGGAGCGTCCAACCGGTGTCCATGTTGTATCCGAGGTCCGGGTCCTGGACTTGGTCCCACAATCTGAGGAACGAGGTTGCATCCGGGATCAAGCAGTGCGTGTGATGTTCGATCGAGAACTTCATCCCGTGCGCCTTCGCCCGCACAAGACAGGCTTTGGTCGTCTCGACATACCCACGCCACACTCGGTCCCAGTCGAATCCGTCCGCGACGTCGATGTGGAACTTCTGGCCCGGTGCGGGATTTGCGATCTCGTAATAGCGGGGTAGATAGCCGGTCGGCCCTCTCAATTCGCGCGCCCACGGCGCGACTATGTTCACCACGGGCGCACCCAGCCTGGCTCCAATCCGACAACCTGCCTCGAAATTGTCAAGGTCGCGCTCTCGCTCGTCCGCCCTGGTGCTTGATAGGCCCTCGACCACGGGCGCGAACATTACGAATTGTGAAACCTGCAATCGGGCCCGATCAAGCCTCTGCCTAATCCTGTCAACGCGCGCGCCGGTCCAGAAACCTCGCAGGTCCTCACGGGCGTTGACTATCAGTTCAATCCCGTCAAAACCCAGTTCGCCAATGATCTCGATGGCTGGCTCCGGGTCAGCTCCTGGTGAGAAATCATGGAAACACCAGCTCAGGCATCCAACCTTGACTCGGCTTTTGATCGCGGGAGTAGTCTCAGCCGCATTCATCATCGACGTCAGAACAGGCAAGGCAAGCGCGCTCGCTCTCATGAATCCTCGCCGCGAGATCGCGTCTGTCCTCAGTTTGATCGCGTGTGTGCCGTTCAAGCTGTTCGCGGGTTCACAAGAGGCTATCTCTGCGATCTTGTCGATTCTCATTTGCGCTTCTTCTGTTTTAGGTCCTTCTCGCGCTCGGCAACGCGCGCCGGAGCCATACCATCAAGTCGCTTCCGAAGAGCATCGACCTCATTCCTGAGTTCCCTGTTCTCGTTCTGCATGCTGAGCACTTCCTGTCGCAGGTCCCGCAATTCATCGGCGGGCTTTCGCGACGCTTGCAGATCGCCGATGGCTTTCTCCGCGGTCCGGCGTTCTGGACCGTCTCTTGGGGCTCGAGCAAACGGTTCGAGAACGGCAATCGCTTTGGCATCCCCGAGAGTCCCCAGAGCAGCGAGTGCGGCGCCCTTTACGCGCCGTTTCGGATGATTGACGTGGCGCACCAGAAACTCCCGAGCCGCGTCAGGATGTTCCTCGTGCCGCGCAATGTGAGCCAAAGTGCCAAGCGCCTCGGCATACCCTTCGGTGGTGAAAAACCTTTCGCGCTGCTCCAATGTGTCGATGAGTGGCGCGACGAAAATCGGGTCCATCTGGGCCCGCACGGCGCGGATGGCCGCGTCAGCCAGCACGTTCCGGAACGAGTCAGACCGCAAATACTCGAGCAGCACGTCGCGCGTGGTTGGAGAGCCGTAAGGGGACAGGCTTTCGATCAAGACGGCCTGGATGTCCGGGTTCTTCTCGGCCCGCAGGGCTGCCATGGTTGCCTCGAATACAGACTCGCGATAGAACGCGCGCAGGTCCTCACGCACCTGCCGACGCACGCGGGCGTCGGGTTGGTTTGTCGAAGCGAGCAGTGCCTGGAGCGCCTCGTCGGTGTGCACGTTTGCCAGGGCTTTTGAGGCCTCGATGCGCACGCCGTAGAACTGGTCGCTGTTCAAACGCTCCTTGAGACGCGCCACCGACTCCTGCGTCCGCCGCCGGCCATACTCTCCGACGGCCAACAATCTGCCAACGACATCGTTGGTATCAATAAGCTGAGCTTCGAGCATCCCTGGCGGCATCGAGAACCGGATGCGAGCTAACAAGGTCAAATCGGGATCGACACGCACGGACAGGGGAGCCTCGGGCAATGCGAAATTGAAATCCTCATCTCGCTCCTTCACTTCGATTTGCCTGGTCGTCACACTCTTTTGCATCCGAAACCTTACGGACAGGGGAAACTGGAAAAGCAAAACGCGGTCGTTCACAGGCTGGACTTGCTTGACGTTGAGCCGGCCGAGTCTGTCGGTTTCACTCCAAGACCACTGAACTTCGAGTTCGGGATAACGCCCGTGATAGACCCATTGATCGAAGAACCGGTCAAACGATCGCCCCGACAGCTCCTCGAGCACCCTGTTCAGGTCTTCAGTCACGACCGAGCCGTACT
>JAXDCU010000366.1:0-6940 GCA_034677645.1 Verrucomicrobiia bacterium | reverse complement strand
CGTGTAGTCAGTCCCGCTGGTTGCGGTGCCTCCGACAGTGAAGTTCACCGTCAATGTCCCTGTAGTCGATCCGCTACGTGTGAATGTGAATGTGCCTGTGCCTTGGCCGCTGCCAGGCTCACCAGCCGCCGCATCGGTGGCAGCAACAGTCACAACCGTGCCCGACACGGGAATGAAGGCGCCGACCAGGAACCGATTGTCGTTTCTCCATACAGTCCACTGGGTACCTGTAGGAGAACGGAGCTGCCGGACGGTGATCGGTCCCATAAAGACGTCTACTTCGGGGGTACCCACTGCGCTCAAATACCCTGTGTCGTCATCTATGGCCGGCAGCGTATACTCGCCTTCAAAGATACCATCATCACCAAGGACATCACTTGGCTCAGGGTCAAATACGACAGTATACGGTGTGTTAGCAGCGAGCGTGTACGGCGTGTTCAACTTGAAACGCACAATTGTCCAAACATCATTGGGAGGAGGGAATGGAGTGTCTGGGTCGGGCGTCAACGTAGCAAGTACGGGCGATGAGGCCCTTGGCAACCAGTAAAGGCTCGCGGTGCCACGCGCCTGATAAAGACGCGCAGTTACGGTTTTTGCGGCGGACTTCTGTTTGAGCAGGAAATCGACAGCGCTTAGCTGAAGACTTGTTGCCGAGCGAAAAGAAAAACCTACTGCAATGTCTTGTCCTCCGCTTGTCTCGTCGTTTGGATCGGCCCGAAAGCCAAACAGTCCGGTCACGTATGTATTGGCAAGCGGATCGATGGCCAGAGTATCCACAATCGTGTCCGGACGGGCGTTCGGAAGCGCAATCGGAAAATCAGCAGTTCCTCCATCAATCTCGCCCGTAATACCTTGGGTCGGCTCGTTAGCCGGGATCAGCACTTCGTACCCGCCCGGCATCAAGGCTAATGACAAGGCCTCGCCCGTCCCCGGCGGCGTCCCCAAGTCAATCGCCATCACGGTATGCGCCAGCAGAACAGACAAGCTGGCCGCTTGAATTGTTCTTAGTATTCTTCGTTGCATTGTTGGCTGAATTTGACAGCTAAACTCGTCTCTTGTCAACAACTCTCAACACACCAGCACACGGCGCGGCGCAGCCGCAACAGAACGATCCCGTCGAGAAGATCGCCAAGGTTGCACCGAAGCCCCTCCCTCACGCCGCCCTGTATGCGCCCAGTTGTGTGCCAATTCAAAACCGATGCCCCCGAACGTGTTCAATCAAATCCGCTCAAGAACTCAGAACGGACAAAGAAAGCTCTCGATGCTGTGAATATCCTGTGGACTTGCTCCACAACCAGCTCATCCAACGATAGACTACCCGGTTTTCGCATCCGGCCCACGCATGCTCTCTACGCGCTCTGCCTGCTGCCCCCAGCTTGTGGTTTCAGTCGAGATTTCCAACACGACACGCTCAACCTCCGACATGAACCCTGTGCTGTTGGTGATTGTGAGCCGAGCCGTGCTGGTCAGAAACGCGGGGCAGAAATGAATCTGCTCTTTCCAGAATACGCTGGAAGCTCTATCAAGAAGCAAAACACCTGATGGCCTCGACCGGAGAATCCCACACCCAACAAAAGCCGCGCATCCATTACGGTTTGATAGTCCTTGGCCTGATAGTGCTGATAGTGTTTGGTTCGCTTGGTCTGGGCCGATTCGGCTACACGAGCGTCCTCCCAGCGATGCAGGACAGTATGAAATTGACCAATGTTCAGACCGGCGCCCTGCAATCGTGGAATCTGGTCGGCTACCTGTCGGCGGTCGTCTTTGTCGGCCTGCTAGCTTCGCGGTTCGGGCCTCGGGTTGTGATCGCCATCTCGCTGCTGATCACCGGAACGGCGCTTGTATTCACTGGTCTGATCCCTACATACGATGGGGCCAGGTTGGGACGTTTTCTTGCGGGCGTGGGAGGGGCGGGTGGGAACATCCCAGCCATGGGACTTGTGTCAGCCTGGTTTGGAGTTCGGCGGCGTGGCGTTGCCAGCGGTGTGGCCGTTACGGGCTCGAGCCTTGGCCTGATGGTGACCGGCCCATTGGTTCCTTTCGTGCTGAACCTAAGCGGACCGGAAGGCTGGCGTCTGTGCTGGTATATTCTGGGAACGACAACGATCGCGATATCGGTCGTGTGCGCGTCCTTCCTGCGGAACGGGGCGCAGGAAATGCACCTTAGGCCGTTGGGCGAGTTCGAGGCGGAGCGGGCTGGTTCCGACACGGGGGATAGCGCTTCGCAATTGCGGTGGTCGCTCGTGTGGCGGTCGGGGGTCCTTTGGCGTCTTGCGGCCGTATACTTCGCGTACGGCTTTTCATACATAATCTACACGACGTTCTTCATCCGCTACCTGGTGAAAGAAAACGGTTTTGGCAGGGAAGAGGCGGGCACAGTGTGGCTGCTAATTGGATTGGTCTCAGGCATAAGTGGATTCATCTGGGGTGCAGTTTCCGACAAATGGGGCAGACGCTTCGGGCTGATTTGTGTGTTTGTGTTGCAGAGCTTATCGTTCCTGGTCCTTGGGCTTTGGCACGGACCGCTCGGAGTCTGGCTCTCGGCGGGCTTATTCGCGTTGACGGCGTGGAGCGTGCCAGCTCTGATGGCGGCGCTCTCCGGCGATGTGTTTGGCGCGCGACTTGCGCCAGCCGCATTGGGGCTGATGACGATCGTTTTCGGGGCCGGTCAGGCACTCGGCCCATGGTTTGCGGGGCAAATCGCGGACGCGACTCACTCGTTCGCGCCGACGTTCGTGCTGGCCAGTCTCGTCGCGCTGTTCTGGGGCGCAGGTGGTTCGCTGCTGCTAAAACCCTTCAGGCCGAGCAAATAACCGAACCCGGACCCGACAATTCCTCATGCGCCCAGGTCCTTCATTGTCTTCACTGGAATATCGGGGCCGGAGGGATCGGCAAGCGGCGGTTGTTTGGCGGCATCGAACCTGTAACCCGCTTCGGACACCAGAGGCCAGACAATCGGCGCAAGGCAGAGCACGGCCGCCTTGAATCCCTGGACAGTGGCTCCTAGGTTGCGCGTGTGCGCGGAGTTGTCGGCTTCGTTCTCGATAACAAAGGGGGCGCTAAACTCGCGTTCCATTAGCGTAAGGAGAAAAGCTCGCCAGTCCATGCTGTCGTTTCCGCCGAAGCCAGGAAGCATCGGCTCGTAGTGATGTCTATCCCAGTCGTGCGCCGGCACGGGCACGCCAGCGCGGCGCGCCAAGTCGGCGTTGACCGCTTGCATCGGATAGAGGGCGCCCCAATGGACGCGTGCGGGCGTGTTCAGATTGCGCGTGCCTTTGACATGCACTCGGTGAATGCGGGACATGTCAGACGAATTGATTACATCGCAAGGATTGATGTTCTGCCAGACATCGTGCGAAGGATCGTAGGTCTCACCGTGCGCACGACTGGGAATGAGCGTGTACATCAACTTGCGCGCCGCCAGTGTTCCTGGCAGGTTGTTGTACGTCGTCGGCGTAGTCGCCGGCTGCCACCCTTCCATCGGGCAGTTCTCATACAGCACCGTCACACCAAGGTCTTCGGCGTATTTGACGATTGGCCCGAAAACCTTCGCGTACTCCACGAGGTTCTTCTCAAAGCCCCGATCCTGCGCGCCCAGCTCATGATTGTATCCCACGAACGTCCCAACCTTGACGTTGTTGCGATCTCCCCCGCAGAGATGCGCGATTCGGATAAGGCGCAAAAGATGGTTTTGATTGCGAAGCCTTTCTTGCGGATCGCCGCCGATCAAGTTCTCGTAAGCGCCGACTGAAAACCTCAGTCCCACCCGCTGACATGTTGCCACCAGCCGCCGTGCGTCGTCCAACCCGAAGTCTTCGTAATCGAGGTGCGTTGCCACGTGGTCTTTGCGCGCGCCATCGCGGCGAAACACGCACAACTCCATGCCCTGCGCGCCTACGTCCTTTGTGACTTTGACGATGTCTTCAAACTTGAGCGGCTGGAATGCCGATGTCATCACCCAGATTGGATTGTCCATGGTCGTGGTCTGATTGCCCGCGGGTTGCCTTATTGTCGATCGCCGAGCGACAACAACAGCACAGCACGAAGGCAGCCGCAAGCCCTGAAAGGCGGAAAGTGAACCCATGCGTTCACAGCGCGGCCGAGCCGCAACCAAACGCGCCCCGCCTTGTCACGAGAAGCTTAGGGCTCTGGAGCCGCGCTTTCCGCCGCGCCGCGGAGGCGCGGCTACGCAGCGCTGGGAATCTTTCCCAAACTGCACGAAGTGAACAGATGGTGGCACGCGTTGAGCCTGCACAGGATTCCAGCATGCCGTCACCTTTCTCAATAAATGGTCTGGGAAGTCGGTCCCACCCCAATGCCAAACTCCGATGCATATGCATCAAAGTTTGGTAGCGGCCAAATCACTGGCTTCGTCGCTCCGCTGATATGATCGCAAGCCGTGTAGCTGCGCAACACATGAAGCGGGACCGCGACCACCGCGGTCCACCCAATTCCGTCCGACAACCCACTGCCGGACTTGGTGCTTGGCGCGGGGCCTGACCCAAATCCTCGTCCAAGCTCACCACGAAGATCGGGAAGTCCGCGAAGGAGAGCCCCGAGATCAGCATGGGCGTTTGGCTATTCCCTATGTAACAGAATTGGGTCCGCTCATAGCTGTTCCTTCGTGTTCTTGGTGTCTTCGCGGTGAAATCAGCCAACTGCCGGCGCCTTGCGCGATGACCAGGAGCCAGTTATTCTCCCTTGTTTTGGAGCGTTTCTTGCCATATTGTTTGCCGAAGGCTGCGCAAGCAGAGCAGGTGTTCACTTTTACCCATCCGTAGAACAGCCGAACTCATGAAAACGAGCTCTCCTATCCGCTCGATTGTTGGCGCGGCGATGTCTTACGCGTTGCTGTTTCTGTTGTGCGCCGCTCCGGGAAACGCACAAACACTTTTCGATCCGGATTCCAGCCCGAGTTCTCAATCTATCGGCGACCCGCAGTCCGCACCGCGATCAGCGCGATCATGGAACTACACACTGCTTCCAAGCAGCAAGCTCACGGACGAGTGCCCAATCTGCGGACGCCCACCCCTAGTCGTGCCGGCGCGGGGCTCCTTCTTGTTACGGTTGATCGAGGAGAACCACTTATTCTCCACATACGCGATCGAGGACATATCGATTGTTGCCGGCGACCTCTGGGCAAAGACTTACAAAGTCCGCGGCAAAGGCACCTACCGGGTCGGCGGCGAGGTCGCGGTACTGCAAGACATGTCTCTCGAAGTCTGGATCAACAACGGCTCCGAGGACGACCTTTGCTACCTCGCGAACAAGTCTCCGACCGTCACACGCGGTTGGCCGTTAGTCGAGAACACACTGGACCAAACCAACGGCACTAGCGTTCAACAGTACCGGCTTGAGTTGGCAGCGGCCCCAGTCCGCGAACTCTGGTTCTCCACCGCACACGGCTTTACGCCTGGCATACAACCGCCGCCAGCCAAGTACGTCCGGTCCGGCGATTTGGTTTCGGAAACCGGAAGAGTAGTGAAAACCAACCATGATCTGGTTCAGCGCCTCGGCCTTGTGCCGTCGCCGGACCCGATTGACCCGGGCCTGGACGCCTTTGACATTCTGGACGGAGGCGATATTGGCTTCTCGACGGACCAGGACGGCTTCAGCGAGACGCTTGGTCCGATCGCGCACGGCGATGTTTTTTCCGATCGAGGCCTTGTATTGCGCAACTACGCGGACTTAATAACGCCTTTCGGTCCAATGCTGCCGTTTGCCGATCCGGGGCTCGACGCTCTCCAAGTGCTTGGCAGCGGCGAGGTCTTGTTCTCCGTCGAGAACGATTTCTTCTCACAGCGGCTCGGCGTTCTAGTCCGGCGCGGCGACCTGTTGTCGAGCGATGGGAGTGTGATGAAAACAGGGGAGCAACTGCTTGCTAAGTTCACGCTTCCTCCCATCCCCACCGACTTCGGACTCGACGCCATCTATGTCTGGCCAAGCGGTGAAGTCTGGTTCTCGCTCGAAGAAGGTTTTGAAGATGGGTTGCTGGGGCGCATTCAGCATGGAGATTTGATTAGCGATCGCGGTGAGCTGGTGTATCGCAATCTGGATTTGTTGCGACAGTTCCAGCCTTTGGAGGACTTGGCCGACTTCGGTTTGGACGGAGTGTACGTTGTGAGTGATGCCCTGGCACCTTCAACCAGCACGGCCGTGTGCGTGGAGGTACGACCCGACCTGGACAGTGGCGACGTGCTTCTCCGCTGGCAGACAAAGAACCGGGTGCGGCAACTCCAGAAGGCGACGTCAGTCCGTGGCCCCTGGCTCCCAGTTGGGCCAATCACAACTGCGGTCGAGTTCCTCGACAGCGGGGCTCTGTCGAGTGCCCCACAAGCCTTGTATCGGCTAAATGAGTGGTGAACCAATTGCCAAGCACGATCTTGGAGCTTAATCGAAAGGACAGCGATCTCAATGGACACTGCAAAAGAGCTGGCCCGCCTCAGCTTCGAAGCGGCATACCTTGCCGCCTTGACGCGCGAGGGACTCAAACCGCTCAGCCGCCTGGAAAGCGGCTTCGATTCGAACACCGAGGAGACACTGCAGTCCCTTGGCATGAAGACGCGCGTTGTTCGGCGCTCAGCGCAATCTGGCAGGAAGGTGCGTGAACTTGTATTCAGCCTCTCGGACCAGTTTGTGTCGCAATACGCTTCCCGTTTTGACCATGCGACTCTCGAACGCAGCCGCGACGACATGCGTGTCGAGGGCAGGCTCTTTGGCTATCCGACGTGCTGCGTGGAGGCCTTCATTTCACGCGGGTACGCGCCTAACTCAATTCGCCGCGGCGACCAGCGGATACTGTTTCACTGGGCGTGCCCACGTTGCCGGATCACGCCGTTGCTTTTGCCACGCTACCGCCGCGTCTTCGGCCAGTGCCGCCGCGTCAATCGAGGCCGCGGTTTGGGTAGGTCGTTTCGTCACGTCCACGGAACGCCTGGCG
>JAXDCU010000365.1:0-2688 GCA_034677645.1 Verrucomicrobiia bacterium | reverse complement strand
GATAATTGAGCCGCAATAGAATATGCAATCAATAGCTACGACCAAAAACCTCTTGACAAACAAACTTTGTAGTACAAAGTAAACAGCGGCGCTCGCGGGCGCTTTCGATCATAACTCATGTCTAACTCGGTTCATCACAATTCATCATATGAAATCAACACAATCACTGGTTATTCGCGTCCACGTCGCCGCCGTGACCCTTGCTCTCCTGGGTTCCACTCTGGGCGCCGAACCACTCAAGGCACTGCCTCTGGCGAAAGACTTGCCCGGCACGTTGCTTTTCCACGGTCACTACAAACATCGGAGCCGGGGCAACGACATCAGTCAACCAAGCGAGTTGTGGGTGAGCCGAGCTTCGGATGGGAGCGTCGTGGCTCTGGCCGACCTTCCATTCATGGGATGCACCGAAATGGTATCTGGCGATAAGAACAATCAACTGAAAAAGTGCCAGGTCCGGCGAGCTGCTGCCGGTGACAGACCGGGCTATGGTATTGATCTGGAATTCGAGGGTGGGAAGGCGCTGTTAACCCGCCGCGGAGTTCGCGAGGATTGTGATGGCAAGGAACTCGCGGTGCCGACTGGCGCCTGCTTCGACCCCAATTCGCGTCCTGATTCCTACTGCGCCGCCAATGTGCTCTTGCATCAGTTCGCCCCAAAGAAGGAGGGCGATGCCAAGGAATTCCGCGTTTGCGATTGGGACAACAGTGGCGAGGCTCTTGCTGACTACAGCGTGAAAATGGAACTCAAGGGCAAGGAGAAGATTGAGGTGCCCGCGGGCACGTTTGAGGCCAGCCACTATGTGCTGACCCAGACGAGCTCGGCCAATACCTGGTTCAAGAAACGCGCGGGCCACACCACCGATTTCTGGGCCCTGGACAACGGCGTCATCGTCCGCATCCTACGGCATCGTGAGCCGTACGAACTCGTGCTGCTCGACTACGATGTCCCCGCCAGACTGCCAGGCATCCAGTAGGCGGGTGCGGTCTGATTTGCTCAGAACAGCTCCAGTTGACTTGGAGCCGTGCGTCGGAACGCGAGCGAAGATGACGCGAGTGCCGCGGTTCGTCCACTGCTGCGACACATTCTGTACTGCTCTGTGATTGAGACAGTGGGGGGTATGGGAAATGCCAGTGGGAACGGCTTTTTCGGAGGCAATGTCCCCTTGACTATCAGTGTTTTGAATTCGGGGCGGTGTTTCGCGTGCATTCTGTATGTGCTACATCATACTACGTACATCCGTGAGCCGCTCTGTGTCTGGACTCCGCCAGGAACTCTGGCGCCTCCACGGCACCCGGGAGTGCGCCGCGGCAAATCCGCCGCTTGGAGGGGGGCTTTTTGACCCCGGCGAAGAATCGCTGCCCGAATTGCCTCCTGGCCATGTCACTCTGGCGCTTGGTTCTCGACCCAGCCAGCGAGTGCGGAGAAAGCCCAGTCCGATCCCCTGCTCGGCGGGCTCCGCGGCTCTGCGCGAAGCTCGCGTTTCTTATCGCGCAGAGCTCGCTGAGATCGCTGAGCAAACGGGAGAAAGAAGCTGGCGCGGGCGGGCTGAGCAACATATTGCCTGACCAGACCGCATGCCCCCCAGGCAGAAGCTCGCCTTCTCCACTGTCTGAACTGCTGCTGTACTGTGCCTGATCGGTCTGCCGATCGGCCTTGCCATTCTCAGCCAGGCGTCCTACGATCCAACAACGAAACGGTCGGTCTGCACAACTTGGAATCCATATGAAGAAACCCATTCTTGCCGCGGCGTTTTTGTTTGCGTGGTTGACTATCCGAATTTCTTCGCCATGAACCTCGCCACCGGCCAGGAAACACTCCTGGGCAACCTAGGTCAGTTGACCGGCACGGGCAGTTTCGGTCTTTGGACGGTCGTGGAGCGCGGCGGGTATCTCTACGTGCAAACGACTGACAACGGGATTCAGGTCTACAAGATGGTCGATGCAACCACCCTCGGCGAATTGTACGCGACGTACGAGAAAGCTGATATCGACGCGATCACGGGTCGACCGGCCAACGGCCAGTACTGGGGTTTCGATGTGACACCGGATCATACGCGGCTGTTGCTCGGCACGGCAGCCGGGCTGGTTTTTGAGTTTGGTCCCCCCATCTTGAACATAGGGCGAGCGGGAGCTGATGCCATCCTTTCCTGGCCCAAGTCCGTTACGTCCGTGACTGTGCAGTCATCCCCCGCCCTGTTGCCCACGAGCTTCGCCGACCTCGATCCCCAGCCCGAGGTCGTGGTTGACGAGGAAGCGAGGATGAACACCGCGACGCTTCCCGCCGCCGGCAACGGTTTCTATCGCTTGCGCAAGGCGCCCTGACCGGGAGCCATTCGTCGAGCTCCATTGGCGCTTGTCGCCCCGCTGGTCTTGGGGTGAAAGTTGGGCTATGCAATCGAAATCAATCAGCCTCTGAGGAAGACCATCCCGCGGAGAGCGAACGCCCCAGACCAAGTTCTTGCCTCTCTGCCGACGGGAAACGCTCTTTGCGATCCGCCCGAAAAGCCAACAGCGCGCGGCGACGGCGGTGGCATTAGCGACAACATGAGAACGTCACTTGCGGTCCTAGGAACGATGGTTGCCGGGCTGGCTATGTTGGCGGTGGCTCGGCCGGCCCGCGCGGATGAAATCAAGCCCACACGTGCCGAGCTGAGGGCGAGGACGACGTGGCTAAGAGCGAGTCTCTTGG
>JAXDCU010000364.1:0-7926 GCA_034677645.1 Verrucomicrobiia bacterium | reverse complement strand
CCTGGGGTTTTCACCGGTGCGTGGACTACCTTCTGACCGATCGTGCCATTGACCCGCGGCGCATTGCGGTTGTGGGCCACTCGCGGAACGGGAAGACAGCCTTGCTCGCCGCGGCATTTGACGAGCGAATCGGCCTATCCATTCCACATCAAGCCGGGTGCGGTGGAACCGCTCCAAGCCGCGGGCGGGTTGGCGAGTCTGTAAAACAAATCAACGACAGGTTTCCGCACTGGTTCAATGCGATGTTCAAACAGTTCAATGAACAGCCGGAGCGTCTACCGTTCGATCAGCACTGTCTTGTGGCGCTGATGGCGCCGCGGCCGGTGCTGTTATCCAACGCAATTGATGACCAGTGGGCCAATCCGTCAGGTCAGTTCGATGTTCTTCGGGCGGCCGATCCAGTTTATCGGTTTCTGGCCGCTGGGGGTCTGGATAGCATGCAGATGCCTGAACTGAACCGATTGGTGTCTGGGCGACTTGGTTACTACATTCGGCCTGGCAAGCACTCGATGACGCGCGGCGATTGGCAGGTCTTCCTCGGTTTCGCCGATGGACACTGGGGCGCGCCGCGGCGCCCCGCGACGGGGGGGGGTTTGGAAAAACATTGAGTATCGACTCAAGACTCGTAGGTTTGTGAGCAGTCAGATGCGAACGTTTTCGGAGCTGGGATTTCCGGGGCGCCTCATTGCCGTCGAAGGAATCGACGGTTCCGGCAAGTCTACACAGGTGTACCTTTTGCGCCGCTGGCTCGAACAACAGCAGCTCAAGGTCTTCCTCAGCGAATGGAACTCGTCCGATCTGGTCAAGAGCGCCACCAGCAAGGGCAAGAAGACCCATCTTCTGACACCAACGACATTCAGTTTGATTCACGCGACGGATTTTGCGGACCGGTATGAGCGCCAGTTGGTTCCTCTGTTGCGTGCCGGATACCTTGTTCTGTGTGACCGGTACATTTACACGGCATATGCGCGCGATGTCGTACGTGGGTGTCCACCTGAATGGGTGCGCGGTCTATATGGCTTTGCCGCCCGCCCCGATCTGACCTTCTTTCTGAAGGCGCATCTTGAGACGTCGCTGCAGCGGATTCTGGACGGACGCCCGCAACTCAAGTACTTCGAAGCCGGGATGGATTTGCGCCTTTCCTCCGATCCGTATGAGAGCTTTCGTATCTTCCAGGGCCGGCTCTTGGACCAGTACCTTGCCATGAGCACTGAGTTCGGATTTCACGTGATCGACGCCAATCACGCGGTCGAGTCGCAGCAGTCGGTCGTGCGCCGAGTTGTGGCCGACCGAATCGACATCGCACGGTATCACCTGCCAGGACCCTAAACTCATGCCGCGATCCTCAGCCAAGAAGATCAAAGCCAGATCCTCACCGGCGCTTGCCCCACGAGTCGTGGTGCCGCATCCGACGCCGAAACGTTTTTACGGCCGGGGTATCCCGGGCGTGGAGGTGAGCAGACTTTTGGGCAGGCTGATTGTTGTCGAAGGCGCCGATGGTTCCGGGAGGTCGACGCAAATAGCGCGTCTGGTGACATGGCTCGAAGGCGAAGGGCACGCCACCGTTCAGGTCGGGCTGAAAAGGTCGACGCTCGTCAGCGAAGAACTCGCGCGTGCGCAGCAGGGCAACGTTCTGAGTCGGACGACGTTGAGCCTCTTCTACGCGACAGATTTCGCCGACCAGCTCGAGAATGTGATTTTGCCAGCGCTGAAGTCGGGTTTCATGGTTTTGGCTGACAGGTACATTTATACTCTCATGGTGCGGGATTTGGTTCGCGGCATGGACGAAGCCTGGCTTCAAAACCTCTACAGCATCGCGCTGGTTCCGGATGCCGTCTTCTACCTTCAAGTGTCGCCGGAGGAACTTGTCCAGCGCAACTTCGCCAAGAGCCACACGCTCGATTACTGGGAAAGCGGGATGGACTTGGGTCTCTCGCGCGACATGTTCGACAGTTTCGTGAAGTACCAGAAGCTGACTGTGGATCAGTTTCAGCGCATTCAACGAAGCTACGGCTTTACGATCGTGGATGGCAACCGCACGATCGATGTTGTTAACGGCGAACTCCGGCACCAAATAGAGCTGGTGCTTAGAGGCAAACCGACGGTGTCCTGATCCATCACAACAGGCGTTCCATGGCAGAGTCCAACAGAGAATACCTTGTCGGTGTCGACCTCGGCGGGACCAAGATTCTGGCGGGCGTGTTCGACGACAAGCTCAACTGTTCTGGTCGGGCCAAGCTCAGCACCAAGGCTGGGCGCGGTGTAGATGCGGTGATTGAGCGAGTGGCGAGGTGCGCCCAACAGGCGGTAGACGAATGCGATCTCCAACCGAAACAAATCCGCGGCCTGGGCATCGGCGCGCCAGGCGCCTCGGACCCCGCAACCGGTCGCGTCATATTCGCGCCGAACCTCGATTGGAAGGACGTGCCCCTGAAGAAAGAACTGGAGAAGCACCTCGATTTCCCCGTGTTCATTGAGAATGACTGCAACATCCAGACGCTCGGCGTCCACGAAAAGGAGTTCAAGGGAAAGCCGCACCATCTTGTCGGCATCTTTGTGGGAACGGGCATCGGCGCGGGTTTGATGCTGGACGGCAAACTCTATTCTGGTTTCAACCGCACGGCTGGTGAGATTGGCCACATGGTTCTCGAGGTTGGCGGACCCAAGTGCGGTTGCGGCAATCGCGGATGCTTCGAGGCACTAGCCAGTCGCACGGCCATGTTCAAGCGAATTCAGAGCGCTGTTAAGGACGGCCAAAAGACCGTGCTGACGGACATCCTGGAAGGGGACCTCAAGAATATGCGGAGCGGCGACCTGCACAAGGCCATTCGCCGTGGGGACAGGTTCGTTGAGAAAGTCGTCGAGGAGGCCGCCGAGTACATCGGCATTGCCGTCGCCAACGTCATCAACCTCATTAACCCTGAAGTCGTCGTGCTCGGTGGAGGCGTCATGGACGCCCTCGAAGACGAGATGTTGGCAATTGTTGTCGAGACCGCCCATGACAACGCCATGCAGGGCACCGACAAGGACATCGAAATCGTCGCCTCCAAGCTTGGGGACGACGCTGGCATTACGGGTGGCGCTGTTCTCGCCAAGCGCAACACGGCCTAGACGGAACATGAGTTGCGGACGGATGCGAGGCATGCCGCGGTGTCATTCCTGGCCGCGGGAGGCTTGTTGACTCCGTTCCCAGTCCTCCGCGATTCTCGCCACACAGTCTTGTTTGCAGTGACTCTGGAGAACCAACGGACCGTCCGACGCGCCCTCATAGACGTGGGCACTAACTCAGTCAAACTGCTCGTTGCGGATGTCCACGCCAGCCATGTCGACCCCGTGATCGAATGCAGCGAGCAAACGCGATTGGGATGTGGCTTTTATCACAATATGCGATTGACAACCCAGTCGGTCGCTCGAACGGCGGAAGCGGTAGCTCAGTATGCGGACAAAGCCCGTGCATTGGGCGCGGTTCACGTCCGCGTCGTCGCCACAAGCGCCGCGCGCGAAGCGCGCAACACGGACCATCTCCAGTCCGCCATACGAGAGTCGTCCGACATCGAGATCGAGATAGTCTCAGGCGCGGACGAAGCCGACCTTGCATTTCGTGGCGTGGCGTCGGACGCGCGCTTGGCCGGGAGGCCACTCTTGGTCTTGGAAGTCGGCGGTGGCAGCACGCAGCTCGTGATGGGACGCCTGCCCAAGCCCTCTTTCCGTGAAAGCATTTCCGTGGGCGCCGTCCGATTGTTGGAATCAATCGGTCCGGCTGAACCGCCGTGCGCTACGGATCTCGACCGTTGTGAAAACGCCGTGCGCTCGTTGCTGAGCCGGGACGCCGCGCCGCGGTTGCGAAACGCGCTCAGCGCTTGTGCCGAGGCGCCAGTCGCGGTCGCCGCGGGCGGAACGGCGTCCGTGCTCGCTTCCATGGAATTGGGATTGACCGAATTCGTCCGAGAACGAATCGAGTCCGTCTGCTTCGACAGAAGCGGTCTGCGCCGCTGGGTGGATCGTCTTTGGACATTGCCTGTCGCCAAACGTCGCGAAATCCCAGGCCTGCCTCCTGAACGGGCCGACGTGATTATCACCGGCGCGGCAATCTTTGCGGGCCTAATGGACTGCTGCGAGCTGCCGGTGTTGCGAATCAGCACACGCGGGTTGCGATTCGGCGCCTTGATCGACCAAAACGCGTGGCAGGTTCCGCCGCGTTGTGACGTCGCCAACGAAACCTGATCCGACGAATGCGCATCACTGGTGGCATATTCGCGGGACGCCGACTTCGCGTTCCGAAAGGTCGCGCCGTCCGCCCAACACCAGATGTCGTCAAGCAAGCGGTTTTCAACAGCCTCGGCACAACCGTGGTTGGAGCCGACGTGCTTGAACTTTTTGCCGGGTCCGGCGCGCTGGGTTTGGAATGCCTCAGCCGCGGGGCCTCCGGAGTCGTGGCGGTCGAAAAGGCTCCGCATCACACGAGCGTGATCCGAAACAACCTCCGTGTTCTGGGTTTGACCGAAGAGAGACTGGAATTGATCTGCCAGGACGTATTCTCGGCGCTCCGCTGGTTACGCGAGGCCGGTCGCACGTTCCACCTGGTTCTGGCCGATCCGCCTTTTGGTGAAAAAAACGTCGGACGCAGGTCCGGATCGCTCTCGCAAGCACTGCTCGATGACAGCAGTCTGCCTGCCCTCCTCGCGCAACCGGATGGCATGCTCGTCCTTGGGCACAGCAAGCGCGACTCTCTGTGTCTCCCGTCCCCTTGGCGCGAATTCCGTCTCATACGCCACGGAGATTCCGTGATGCGATTCTTGCGTCCGGAACGGGGAGCCAGCGCGAGCGCTCCATGAAACGGATAGCGGAGGGCATTGCTCTGTCAATGCCCTGACATTCGGGAACCAACAGAGCGGTTCCCTCCGGATGTTTCGGCAGCGACAGAGCGCTGCCCTCCGTGGTTCATGGTCCCCATGCGCATCAACCTGCTGTGGGTCGATCTCCATGAACCGTGCCTTGTCGAGGTTACCGCGTAAACGCGGAACTCTGGCACGCCGCCGCGCTGTTCCGGAGGACTTGCGCTAGCCGCGAGAATTCCGCAAGATATCAGCACGACACACGACACAGGATGCATCTGTTTTCCGCCACCAGTCCACCAGTTGATCCGTGGCCGTTTGCCGTGCTCGCCATTTCAGTGGCGTTGATCGTTTTTCTCATCACGGTGCTGCGTGTGCACGCATTTCTCGCCCTGATCCTGGCGGCCGTGACAGCCGGCATACTTGCGGGTGGCTTCGCGGAGGAATTGCTGCCTGCCGCGCTCAAGGGCAGAGGCCACTGGCTCCAGGCAATAGAACTTACAACATACGAATTCGGCACTGTCGCCGGGAAGATCGCCGTGGTGATCGGACTGGCGTCGGTGATCAGCATGTGCCTGATGGAAAGTGGGGCGGCCGACAAAGTTGTGCGCAGGTTCTTGCGGTTGTTTGGAGAAAAACGCGCCGGAACGGCCATCCTCACCAGCGGCTATGTGGTGTCCATACCGATCTTTTTCGACACGTTCTTCATGTTGCTGCTGCCACTGGCGCGGGCCATGAGCTTGCGCACCGGCAAGAACTACTTGCTCTACGTGCTTGCGATTTGTTGTTGCGGCACGGTGACTCACTCGCTTTGCCCGCCGCACCCAGGCCCGCTTGCAATGGCCGAGACGCTCAACGTGGACCTTGGCCTGGCCATCTTGGTCGGCATCGCCGCGGGCATGCTGCCGACTGCATCGTCCTGGTGCGTGGCGAAGTGGTTGAACCGCCGATACGAAATCCCGCTGCGTGAAACGCCAGGAACGGACTTGGCTGATCTCAAACAAATCGTTGACAAAAGCGAGGAAGAGTTGCCGTCGTTCTTCTGGTCGATCGCTCCGATTGTCGTGCCGATTCTGCTGATGTCGCTTGCGTCTTTTTCCGATGCCGCGGTGAAGAGGCCCCGGGAGTTCTCCGGTCTGGTTGCCGTGCTCGGTGGGGAAACGGCATTTCAAGCCATCGCGCGCTGGCTCGAATTCGTCGGCAATCGAAACATTGCGTTGCTGGTTGGCGCGGTGATTGCCATGGCCGTCCTTGTGCGCCAGAAAGGGCTGACCGTGGGGCGGGTCTGCGAACGCCTGGGGCCTCCCTTGGAAACCGCGGGAGTGATCATTCTCATAACCAGCGCTGGAGGCGCGTTTGGCCTCATGCTCAAAAACGCGGGTGTGGGTGAGTCCATCAAAGCCGCGGTGGCCGGACACGAAATCAACTTGATCGTACTGGCATGGATTGTGTCGGCGGTGATCCGTGTTGCGCAGGGCTCAGCCACGGTAGCGATGCTGACTACGGCGGCAATGGTGTATCCGATCATGACGAGCGGGCCGCCCTTGCCGTATCATCCCATCTACATCTTCATGTCCATTGGTTTCGGGGCGATGACACTCTCCTGGATGAACGACAGCGGGTTCTGGGTGGTGGGCCGGCTCAGCGGCTTCACGGAGCGGGAGACGCTCAGGAGCTGGACGCTTATCGTGACCGTCAACTCACTCGTGGGGCTGATGGAATGCCTTGTCCTGTCCAGACTCCTGCCGTTCGCGCCCCGTCTGGCCGCGTCGATCCAGTAAGGCTAGACAGACTTTCTACTTCGCCAAAAAACAAGCACTTGCAGTGTGGCAAGCGCGGCGAACAGGATTCCAGTTAATGCGGGTTCTGGCACAGGAATCCAGCGCACAGCGTGTGTGTTGCCATTAGCGTCGTGAGCGAATCCGACAATCACTCCTCGATCGTTGATGCCGTATGCCGAGCTGAAATGACCGCCTAGAGTGCCCAAGTCGGTCTTGCTGTTCCCGTCCCAGACATAGGCATGGTAAGTGCCAATCTCCAACTCAGCCCAGCCGACGACATGTCCGAGGTTATTGAGTCCGTAAGCCCAACTCTCAATGCCGCCAAACGTGCCTAGGTCGATAA
The DNA here is from genome assembly GCA_034677645.1 of Verrucomicrobiia bacterium. Lineage (GTDB taxonomy): Bacteria > Verrucomicrobiota > Verrucomicrobiia > Limisphaerales > J093 > JAAYVR01. Next base: position 967 of record JAXDCU010000364.1, on the reverse strand, counting down.
CTGGGCTCAGAATATCGCCATCCCAGTATGTCGCGCGGTTGTCAGTTGAGCCCGCTGGCCTGCCCCAGAGGATAATGCCGCCTTGGTCATTGATAGCGCGGGCGGTTGTCCAGGAACCGCCCGACAAGCCGCCGAGGTTGACTGGGCCGCTTTCAGTCCACATGCACGCTCGCTGGCCCGCCGCGTCGTCAGCGTTGCCCACAATTAACCCAGTCGAGTTTAGGTCATAGGCTACACTGTACGTTCCTCCTAGCGTGCCGAGGTCGGTGACAATCCCCTCAAGCCATCGAGCCGCGCGGTAGACGCTGCTGCTGACATACGAATGACCGACGGCCGCGCCGATGTCGTTGACGCCCCACGCGACGCCATGGGGACCGCCCAACGTCGGCAATTCAACGATGCTTCCGCCAATCCACAGGACCGGTCGTGTCTGGCTCGAGGCGTTCTGGGCCCAGCCGCAAATCGTGCCGCCTTTGTTTATGTCGAATGCGCGGCTCCTCTCCCCGCCGAGCGTGCCCAGATCGGTCATGAGACCCGACTCCCACAAAAACCCGCGCTCAATTGTCCCTGGAATCGGGAGGAGCGATTCGCCAACGATCTGGCCCGCTTCGTTGACCGCGCGGGCGCGGGCGAACCCGCCTCCCAGTTCACCCAAGTCCTCTATGCGGTACCCAGGAACGAGCTGCGCGGCCAAGGGCAATACAGCCCATGCCAGGGAGAGCAGGGTGACCAAACAGGCCCATCGCGCCCGTCGCGCCCGCGCGGTTGGGCCGGTCGGAGCAGACCGCCCGCAGCCGTGATTAGCCGCAAGAACAGACCGCTGAAGAAACCTCTTCCGACTGTTCCACGGTTTTGTAACCGCTCCAAGAAGCGCCATGCGCCACTGTGAGTGCCTGGGTGGCACTTCTGACCAGTGGCGCATGCAATTAGGATTGCCGAGGACTATTGCGTCTTATCGAGGCATCTT
>JAXDCU010000363.1:0-3286 GCA_034677645.1 Verrucomicrobiia bacterium | reverse complement strand
TCCCCGGTAGGGCGAGGCTCCAGCCGAGCCGCTCACAGCCTGTGCAGTATATCGCGGCCCGGCTCCGCGGGAGCGTCGCCCTACCGCACGGTTCATGGCGCCAAAGCGTGTTCACAGGAACAAGGGGACTTTCCATGAACACTCCCATCCTAAACTGGGAAACCGCTTCCAGTGAAAATGATGCTCTCGTTGTTTAGCGGCGGCACAAAAGTTTGTTTCTGAGGCGACCTAGGCAGCCCGCATATGTGCACGTTCCAGAGACATCGCTTTGGCAGTCAGAAACGGATGTGCCACCATCTGTTCACTTCGTGCAGTTTGGGAAGGATTCCCAGCGGTGCGCAGCAGCACCTCCGCAGCGCGGCGTGGGGAAGTGGCTCAGATGCAACCTCGCGATCTTCTCGACGGGATCGTTCGGTTGTGGCTGCACCGCGCTGGGAACCGGCGAAACAACCACAACGAAACGATCGCCACGCAGCGCAACAAGTCCTGAAACCGACCTGATCGACACCTCGTATGGACCTGAGTAAGTTCACGGAAAAATCGCAGGCCGCCCTCGCTGAGGCCCAGCACGTCGCCACCCGCAACCAGCATCAGGCGGTCGATGTCGAACATCTCTTGCTCGCGCTGATCGAGCAGGAGGACGGTCTCATCCCCCGTCTTTTCGAGCGTGCCAAGGTCGCTCCTGATCTGCTTAGAAGCAAGGTCGAGGAGACACTTTCCCGCATTGCCCGTGTGTCAGGGAGTGGCGCTGCTGACGGCGTCTACGTCACTCAGCGCCTTAACAGGCTCTTGGTACATGCCCAGGACCAGGCCAAGAAACTCAGGGACGATTACGTCTCGGTCGAGCATCTCGTTCTGGCCATGTTTCAGGAGCCGGCAACCGCGGGCGTTGGCCTCATCTTCAAAAACCTGGGGATCGGCCGCGACGATTTCCTGCGGGCGCTCACCGACGTGCGCGGCCACCAGCGAGTCACAAGCGCCAATCCAGAGGCCACCTACGAGGCGCTAGATAAGTACGGACGCGACCTGACAAAGCTCGCCAGCCAGAACAAGCTCGATCCGGTGATCGGACGCGACACCGAAATTCGCCGTTGCACGCAGGTCCTCTCGCGGCGCACCAAAAACAACCCAGTCCTCATCGGCGAGCCGGGCGTGGGCAAAACCGCGATCGTCGAAGGGCTCGCCCGCCGGATCGTCGCCGGCGACGTGCCAGATAGCCTCAAGGATAAACGCCTTATCGCACTGGACCTTGGCGCACTTATCGCCGGGGCAAAGTACAGAGGCGAATTCGAGGAGCGCCTCAAAGCCGTCCTCCAGGAAGTCACCAAAGCCCAAGGCCGAGTCATACTCTTCATCGACGAGATGCACACCATGGTCGGCGCCGGCAAGGCCGAAGGCGCTCTCGATGCGGGCAACATGCTCAAACCCATGCTCGCTCGCGGCGAATTGCACTGCATCGGTGCCACTACCCTCGACGAGTACCGCAAGCACATCGAGAAAGACGCGGCTCTCGAACGCCGTTTCCAGCCCGTCATGGTCGACGAACCCAGCGTCGAGGACACCATATCCATCCTGCGCGGCCTCAGGGAACGCTACGAATTGCATCACAAGGTCCACATCCAGGACGCCGCCCTGGTCGCCGCCGCGCAACTCTCGCACCGCTACGTTTCCGACCGTTTCCTGCCGGACAAAGCCATAGATTTGATGGATGAGGCCGCCGCCAAACTCCGCACTGAGATGGAGTCCATGCCTGAGGAACTCGAACAGCTCGAACGCCGCCTTATTCAGCTCGAGGTCGAACGGGAAGCGCTCAGGAAAGAAAAAGACCTCCCCAGCAAGGAACGGCTTGAGGTTCTCGAACACGACCTGTCCAATGTCAAGAGCCGCCGCGACCAGATTAAGGCCCAATGGGACGCCGAAAAGACCGCCGTGGATGATATCCAAAAACTCCGCGAAGCCATCGAAGTCGCCAGAACGGAAATGGACCGTGCCCGCCGCCAGAACGACCTCTCGCGTGTAGCCGAGTACCAGTATGGCAGAATACCCGCTCTGGAGAAACAGCTCAAGGAGCTCGAAACCAAGACGGCCCAGACCGGCAAAGGCAACGCTCGACTGCTGCAGGAAGAAGTAACAGCCGAGGAGATCGCCGAGGTAATCTCACGCTGGACCCGCATACCCGTCTCACGCCTCTTGGAAGGCGAGCGGGACAAACTGTTGCGCCTCGACCAAATCCTTCATCAGCGCGTAATCGGCCAGAACGAAGCAGTGCAGGCGGTGGCCGACGCCGTGATTCGCGCCCGCAGTGGACTGAAGGACCCAAAACGCCCCATAGGATCGTTTATCTTCCTAGGGCCAACTGGCGTGGGCAAGACCGAGCTGGCTCGCGCACTGGCGGAGACCCTTTTTGACAGCGAGGACAACATCGTGCGCATCGACATGACCGAGTACATGGAAAAACACGCCGTCTCCAGACTCATCGGCGCGCCCCCCGGCTATGTCGGCTACGAGGAAGGCGGCCAGTTGACCGAAGCCGTCCGTCGGAAGCCATACTGCGTAATCCTTTTCGACGAAACCGAAAAAGCCCATCACGATGTCTTCAATGTCCTGCTCCAAATCCTGGACGACGGCCGATTGACCGACAGCCATGGCCGCACCGTGGACTTCAAGAACACGATTATCATTATGACGAGCAATGTCGGCAGTCCGCACTTGATTGAAAACGCCAGCGAGTCCGGCCAAATCGCCGAAGAAGTGCGCGACAAAGTCATGGCTGAGTTGCGAGCTAACTTCCGCCCCGAGTTTCTGAACCGTGTGGACGAGACTGTCCTGTTCAAACCCCTGACACTTTCTGAGATAAAGAAGATCGTCGACCTGCAGCTCAAACTCCTCCAGGCCCGCCTGGCCGAACGCCACATCGAACTCGAATTGACCGAACCAGTCAGAGATCACATCGCCCGCGAAGGATATGATCCTGTCTTCGGCGCGCGCCCGCTCAAACGCTTCCTCCAGCGCCACGTTGAGACCGCCCTGTCCCGGAAGCTGCTGGCTGGCGAGATCAAGGACAACAGCCAGGTGAAAGTCGAGTTGAAGAAAGGCGAATTGGTTTTCAAAACGCGAACTGGCTAATCAGGCTGGACTGGAGGCTGTGCAATTACGACCCCGATCGGGCCGCGCTGCTTGCCACTTTGATGGCTCTGCCAGTGCCTCACCCAATGCCCGCTAAACAAGCGCTACCCCATGAACACACGATTGCTCATCGCAACCGACCTCGGCCTGCTTAATGCAT
>JAXDCU010000362.1:0-4622 GCA_034677645.1 Verrucomicrobiia bacterium | reverse complement strand
GCGCCAGAGCCGACCTTCCTGAGTGTGGAGATCAAGCGCGGCTGCCAGAGGCTCGTCGGCCACGTGCGAGTCACCGAAACGGCGCCCGGCAGCGCAACTCGAATCTCGTTCTGATTCTGGTTCGGGCATGGCACGGCATACTATCCAACCCAGCCTCACCCCGTCACGTCGCCTATTGACTGGACGACCTCAGTCACCAACCAACGGCCCACTGACTCATTGCCACCTAACTAAACGTTACTACTTTGCCAGACTTTTCCAAGTCAGGCGTTTTGCCATCGCGCAGGCAAGGTCACGGCACAACCTCGTCGCGATTGGCGATGTTGTCATGGAACCTGCGTTTCTTCTCGGCCAAGAGGTTTCGATCGGCCGCGTCTATCGCGGCGAGCAGCTCTTCCGCCTCCAACAAGCGCGGTGCGAGTGTTAAACTCACCCCAGACGCATCCAGCGTCGCCGCGTCGCTCAATCGCTCCGCATGCACGATTACATGCGCGGTTGGGTTGAGCGCGCGCACTTCCTGCAACAGTCTCAGATTGGTCGTTCCCTTGAGCAGCGTGTTGGGAAGTGAACAGACAACTATCCGAGCTTCAGAAATCCCTGCCTGCTCAAGCACGGATCGCTGCGCTATGTCGCCGTAGACCACCGATATGCCGCGGCGTCGCAATTCGCCATAAACAAGCGGGTTGAAATCAACAACCCGCACCTCTTCCAACAACTCGGGCCGGTGCCGCCTTATCTCCTCCAGCAACGAGCTCGCCGCCCAGGAAAAACCGAGCAGAAACAAGCGGGGCGATGGGCCCCCCGCGAGCCGGGTAGGATTGGTTTGGTCCAGGTCACGGAGACCGATCTTCGGCAGCCAGGAACTGATCCACTGCACAACGGGATCGTCTTTGAGCATCGCATACGTGGATGCCACGGCAAGGAAAGCGAAAGCGAACGCGGTTGTACTCATGGCTTGTTCAGACACGCGGCCGGACTTCTGGCCCAGGGCGAGGATGACGAGGGAGAGCTCGCTTATTTGGCAGAGGTTAACGGCGGGAAGGAGACTGGCCCGGTGCCCTTGCGACATCCCGAAAAGCGCGCCAAACACCGTCAAAAACCTCGATGCAACCACAACCCCGGAAACCACCATCATCCATTTCGCGTAGTCCCACGTCGGCAATGGCACACTCATGCCTAGCGCGACGAAGAAGAGCGTGACGAAGAAATCGCGGATACTAGTGACCTTGGCAACCACGTCGAGAGCGTAAGGAAACGTCGAGACAGCGACGCCCGCCACGAGCGCGCCCATTTCCCTGGACAAACCGAGCAGGCTAGCCAATCCAGCCATGGCAAAACACCAGGCAAGCGCGCCCACCAGCACAAGTTCTGGCAGCCTTGCCACCGCCGCAAACACCGGCGGCAGGAGATATCGGCTCACTGAAAAACCCGCCCCGACCAGCAACGCCACCTTCCCCAGCGAAAGAGCCACCGCACCCGCCGATGGCGAACTCAGATTCGGTTCGAGCGCCAGAAAGAGGATAGCCGCCAAGTCCTGCAGAACCAGAATGCCAAGCGTGATCCGGCCCGTCAGCGTCTGCAGCTCCCTCTTGTCGTACAGGATTTTTACTACGATCACCGTGCTGCTCAGCGCCACGGCGACCGCTAGGTACAAGCTCTCAATCCTCGTCTTAGCCAGACCTGTACCGCAAAAGACTATGTACCCGATCAGGCCACTTCCAAGAATCTGGACCATGGCCGTGACCGTAATGACCCGGCCCGCGCCAAGCATTTTGCGCAAATCGATCTCCAGACCGATCAGAAACAACAGCAAGACCAAACCTATGCTGGCAATTGTCTCGATCGATCCGTGGTCGTCGACGAATCCAAAGCCGGACGGACCAAGTGTAAAGCCCGCCACCAAATAGGCCAATAGAAGCGGTTGCCGCCCCACATGAAAAACCACTGCCAACACCCAAGCGGCAATGATGCACAGGGCGATGTCCGTGATCAGACTCTCATGCACGCCTCGCATACACTAACGACAACCTACCAGCGTGGCAAAGGAAACCAGCAGCGGTCACGACCCACCGGTTTGGACAGGTTCACTACAACAGATGGCGGAGCTGGACCGCCAGGGCCAGCCGTTCCGTTCCCGCCGCCGGCGTAAACGCGGTACTATGACAAACAGTACGGTTATCTGGCCAGCGATCGCCCTCAATCGATCGACGGACGAACAGGGGTGATTGAGCAGCGTTCTGACGACTATTCATTTGACTGGCCGCGCGCAAATCGCGACAAGAAGCTTGCTTGTGCGCGAACGGGGCATTGTCTCCGCGCGCCCTATACACTCTTATGCTCGCCACACACGGCAGCAACACGAATCGGCCGCTCCGCCGCGTCGCGGAGATTGCACGCGAACTTGGTCTGGATACCGACCACGTACTTCCTCACGGCCATTACATAGCAAAGATACCAATCGAGGAACTCACCCAACGCAAGAGCCACCCGGATGGACAGCTCATCCTCGTCACGGCAATGACGCCAACTCCGCAAGGTGAAGGCAAGACCACGACAACGATCGGCCTTGCTGACGCGCTCCGACACCTGGGCCACCGCGCCATGTCCTGTGTGCGCGAACCTTCGCTGGGCCCGTATTTCGGAATCAAGGGAGGCGGCACTGGCGCTGGTCTGGCCCAGGTCGTTCCCGCCGAGGACATCAACCTGCATTTCGTCGGAGACATGTATGCGGTCGAGAAAGCCAACAATTTGCTGTGCGCAATGGTTGACAACCACCTTCAGCACGGCAACCAGTTGGGTCTGGACCCGCGCCGGATCGTCCTGCGTCGCGTCATCGATCTGAACGAGCGTTCGCTGCGCGATATCATCATTGGCCTGGGCGGTCCCAAGCACGGCGTGCCGCGCCGAGACGGTTTCAACATCACGCCTGCCTCGGAGGTAATGGCGATCCTCTGCCTCGCGAGCGATTACGCCGATCTGGGTGAGCGCATGGCCAGAATGGTCGTGGGATTCACGTATCGAGGAGAGCCAGTCCGGGCGCGAGCGGTCCAGGCAGTCGGCGCGATGCAAGTGCTGCTGCGGGACGCGATCCATCCTAACCTCGTGCAGTCGCTCGAAGGCACGCCTGTGTTCGTGCATGGAGGACCGTTTGCCAACATCGCTCAAGGCACTAACAGCGCCGTTGCGACGCGCCTTGCGCTCAAGCTGGCTGACTACGTTGTAACTGAGGCCGGTTTTGCCACCGAACTCGGCGCGGAGAAGTTCTTCCACATCAAGTGCCGAACGGCGGGGCTCAACCCCGCCGCCGCGGTCATCGTGTCTACGGTCAAGGCTTTGGTCTACCACGGCGGTTTCCGTGAAGACGGAGGCTTTGGCAACCTGGCCAAGCACATCGAAAACATCCGCCTGTTCGGCCTCGAACCAGTCGTGGCGATCAACCGGTTCGCGGAAGACAAGCCACAAGACTTGAAGAAGATCGTCCGCTACTGCGCGCGTCATGGTATCGATGCTGTTGTAGCTGAACACTACTCGCGCGGCAGCCAGGGCGCGGTGTCACTCGCAAGGGCCGTGATAGGCGCCGTGGCTCGTCGCAGGCGCCGTTCCATCCGATTCCTCTACCCGTTGGACTTGCCGTTGGAAAGGAAACTCGATCTCTTGGCGCGCAAACTCTATGGCGCCGATGGCGTCAATCTTGACCGCGGCGCCAAGGCCGACCTCGACCTCCTCGCGCGACATGGCTTCTCGAATCTGCCGGTCTGCGTCGCCAAGACGCCGCTGTCCTTGTCGGACGACCCGTCCAGGCGCGGCCGCCCACGTCGGTTCCGGATCACGGTCAACGAGTTTCGTATCTCCGCGGGTGCTGGTTTCGTCGTGGCTGTGTGTGGGAATATCGTGACCATGCCTGGTTTGCCCAAGGTGCCGGCAGCCGCTCGGATCAAGGTCCTGCCCACTGGACGAGCCACGGGATTGACGTGATAGGCGCGCTCTTTGGCGGGCGCGCGACTTTGCATGGGCCGCGTTATGCGCTTGACCGTGACCGTTGGGACCACTTAACTTCCGTCCGTGCTAGGCACGTTTCATGTTCGCGCAACTTAAGGGCCTGTTCTCCAACGACATTGGCATCGATCTAGGCACGGCCAACTCCCTCGTTTACGTGCGCGACCGGGGTATTGTGCTGCGGGAACCCTCCGTGGTGGCGATCCAGGCCGGGACGAACAACGTCCTGGCAGTGGGCGAAGAAGCCAAACGCATGTTGGGGCGCACGCCCGGCAACATCATTGCAATCAGGCCTATGAAGGACGGCGTGATAGCCGACTTCGATGTGACCGGTGCCATGCTCAGGCATTTCATCATGCGGGTGCATCATCGCAAACTGATCGCGCCCCGTGTTGTGGTGGCTGTGCCTTCGGGAATAACCGAGGTTGAGAGACGGGCAGTCAAGGACTCTGTTACCCACGCTGGCGCTCGGGAGGTCTATTTGATCGAGCAACCGATGGCTTCGGCCATCGGCGTGGGGCTCCCAGTCCACGAACCGGCGGGCAACATGATTGTCGATATCGGCGGCGGGACATGCGAGATGGCGATCATCTCGCTGGCCGGCATTGTATTTAGCCGTAGCCTGC
>JAXDCU010000361.1:0-7372 GCA_034677645.1 Verrucomicrobiia bacterium | reverse complement strand
ATTACGTCGTGGTTTCCAATGCAGTGGTCTCAACCAACTTCTACAATGCCCAGGGCCAACTGCTCCAGCCGGTCTCTCCCATTAGAACCGCTGTCCCTGGACTGATACCCATCGCCGCCACTAAGCAGACTGAGACTGACGCAGCCACGGTCAAGACCCGCCAGTTGCAGGCGCTCCGTGATCTGCTCGCGCAGGGGCTGCGGGCTGCATCGAACAAGGTCAGCTTAGCCGGCAGTTTTACAAGCAACACAACGCAGCAAGTCCAGATTCCCCAGGGCGTCACGTCGTTCGACCGCAAGAAGAGCCAGGCGCTCCTGACCGCCATGAACCTGACGGCGGAAAAGGCAGCGCCCGAAGTCATTGGTCTATTGCTCAAAACAGCCGCTCAGTTCAAGACCGATGATCCAGCCGCCGTGATCAAAGGCGACGCGGATGCTACAACGCGTTTGTTCGTGACCAACCACCGGGCCGAACTCGATCCGCAACTGGTGAACATCGTCAGGAACGCGGGCGTCGAGCCCAAGCTTCGCGAGTCATACAGCAACGTCATGCTCAAAGGCGGCGGGTTTCTCGGCTCAGTCCTCGGCGCCGGGCCAAGCGTTGATATCGACGCGCATGTTGCCCAAGGGCTCCTCAACGCAATCGTCGTTCAACTGACCGAGCACGAAGCACTCGTTCGCCGCGATGTCGCGGCTCGCCGAACGACCGCCTTGCGGGAGGCGTTCAAGCAGTAGTCGAGTTTCAAGGTCACCGGAGCATCTTTGCGAAAACAATGGCGCTCTCCATGAACCTTGCTTTACCGCGTAAACGCGGGACTCTGGCGGGCGGCCGCTCTGCATGGTCCGCGGCGTCGGCCGGCTCGCGACCGGTCAGAGTTCCGCCTTCAGGCGGCTTCGTTGTGGACCAGACCGCAAGGTTCATGGGCCCAATGCGTTCTAAAGGAGAAACACTGCTCTCCATGAACCGATGATGGGGACGGATTCAACTCCGTCCCCGATCGCGAGACCTGGATCACGACAAGGCGTCGTTGAATCGTTCGAGTTCGGCGGTTGTTACAGCGGGCGTCCAGCCGAGCGCATCCGCCATCCACGCCGCGACTTTGCGCGCTGCGTCAGTGCGATCGACAAACCAGTAGCCCCATCCGGTCCGGCGCAGCATTACATCGTCGAGATGCACGGCCCATTCATGTTCGCAGAAATGGCGGACCGCGTCCTGGCTAAGGGCCGGGGGAACGACGCCCGAGAACTCGACCGACGTGCCAGGCGAGAGCAGAGGCAGTTGCGCCGTGCGGCAAGCCACAGCCGTCCGACCCAGCTCGCGCGTCACACCGTCAACCACCTGCTCCGCCATCAACCGGTAGGTGGTAAGCTTGCCGCCGGCCACGTCCCACCAGCCATCTTCGGGGCTTCGGATTCGATGCGAGCGCGACAGGTCCGATGGCTTGCCTTTTGCGCTGGCAATTAGAGGACGCAAGCCCGCCCAGGTGGCCAACACGTCCTTCTCGACAACCGCCAGAACTGGGAAGAACCGGTTAACCGACTGCAGCACATAAGACACGTCGGCGGGTTCCGTGCGCACCGCTTCCGGCGGACCGTCGTAATCCGTGTCAGTCGTGCCTACAATGACACGTTCTCCCCATGGGATTATGAACAGAATCCGACGCCCCTCCGTGATAACGACAGCTTCTGGAATCGGCACGCGTCCTCGGTCGAACACGCAGTGTATGCCTTTGGTCAAACGCAACCGAACACGGCTTTGTGGGAATCGGTCGCCCCACGGACCCGTGGCATTGACCACGACGCGCGCCTTCACGCGATGCCGCGTCGCTGTCAGACGGTCGTTTGTCTCGCACGACCACTGTTTGGCGTTGCGTCGCGCGCTGACAAGCTCGCAGTAGTTCAAAAGGACCGCCCCCGCCGCCGCCGCGCCCCTGAGCGTGTCCATTACCAATCGAGCGTCACAAGTGAATCCATCGAAATACCGGACAGCCCCGGTGAGTCGGTCGGACTGGAGGGTCGGCAGCCTCCGCAGGGTCTCGGCGCGAGAAAGCGTAACCGATGGCTCGAAATTCCTCCCGCCACACAGTAGGTCGTACACTCTGACCCCAATCCGAAGCTGCCATAGCGGCCAGTCAGTCCCCTTGTAGGTTGGGAAAACAAAACCCATAGGCTCAACCAGATGCGGCGCGATGGAACGTAAAAGCGTTTTCTCAACGCTCGCCTCCCGAACCAAACCTATGCGGCCTTGAGCCAGATACCTCAGCCCCCCGTGCAGAAGACGACTGGACCGGCTGCTTGTGCCGAAGGCAAAATCGCAGCTCTCCAACAATCCAACCCGCAACCCACGGAGCGCCGCGTCGCGCGCGATCCCCGCTCCGACAATTCCCCCGCCAATCACCAAGACGTCGACCGCGCCATCTTCAAGAGATGCCAGGGTGCGCGCCCGTTGCTTGGCGTGAATATCGTTGGCGTTCTTTGCTCGTGTATCTGTATCAGGTTCGCGCATGAGATTCTTCCAACAAACGGCCCAATTCCCCCACGTCAGAAACCACGAGGTCTGGCGCCGGACGGCTCTCCGCGGCGCGAGCGGGTGTGGTCTCGCCTGTGAGCACAAGCACGCTCAGGGCGCCTGCTCGCCGGGCCATTTCGATGTCAGTGTGAAGGCGGTCGCCGACCATCGCCAATTGACTTGGAACAAGACCGTGACGGCGCAGGATGCCTTGCAGCATGGCCGGGTCCGGCTTGCCCATCACCGCCGCCGGCGAGCTGCCCGTGGCAGTCATCAGCGCGGCGCAGATGGAACCGCAGTCCACTAGGACGGTCGGCTCGTCGGTGGGACACACCCGGTCGGGATTCGTGGCGAACCAGGGAAGACCTTTCACAATCCACCACGCCGCGCGGCAAAGTCTGGAGTAAGTCAGCGTCTTGTCGAAACCAACCACCACGGCGTCCGGTGCGCACTTCGGATCGTCGGGCACCAAGTCAAAGCCGGCATTCGCCAGTTCACAGGCCATACTATCGGTGCCCAAGACGAAAAGCCGGCGCACCAGCGGCCACTCACGCCCCAAGAACTCTATCGTGGCCTGGGTCGACGTGAAGAGCTGGTCCGGAGTCACGGTCAACCCGAGACCGTTCAGGTGCGCGATGTAGTCCGCGACGCTTTTTGTGGGATTGTTAGTCAAAAACGTGTAGCCAATCCGAAGCCGTCCAAGCATCTCGATGAATGGAATTGCGCATTCGAAGACGGTGCTGCCCAGATAGATCGTCCCGTCCATGTCGAGCGCGACATGGCGGATAATGGAGAGGTCGGGAACGGAACGAAATGCGGATGGCATCGGAATATGGAGCTAGCGGGATCGGATTATGCAGCGGGCATACGTGGTGCGTTAACGCTCTAAGTAGGCCCAAAACCCGTTTCCATGTCAACTTTGATCTTGCCGACTCGCTTTCGCCGCAAATTGGTACATGTCACCCCGGTACACCGATACTTCCATCTCAACAATCAGGTTCTTGCCGCAAAACGACACACCTTCGACCCGGAACGCAGGCACCGGACGCGGGGTCTTGAACACCTCCAACCAGGGACCGTCCAGCATGATCGCGCTGAGCATCTGGTCGATCTCGGTGAGGTGGATGCGGTACTCACGGGCGAACAGGCTGTAGAGCGACTGTTCCAGGTTCCGCTGTTGTATGTCCGGACAGAGGCGCAGCGAGATGACGCGCGTTTCCTTCATCATCGGGATACCGTCGGCGAGGCGGAGTCGTTCAATCTCGCAGACAGGGCCTTCCATTGTGAACTCGCGACCGTTGACCAACTGGGAATGAGATGCATCGCGCACCTGCAAGCCGATCAAGCGTGTGCTTGGCTTGCGCCCGGCCTCAATCATGTTCCTTGTGAATCCGAAAATGCGGGTGATAGCGCGCTCGACGGCGTATTGGCGGACGAAGGTGCCGCGGCCTTTGACTCTGGTGACCCAGCCGGCCTTTTCGAGTTCGTGCAGCACCTTGCGTGCGGTTGTATTGCTGACCTGATGCTGCTCGATGATTTCGCTTTCGGAAGGAACTGGCGAGCCGATGGCGAGTTCGCCGCGCTGAATGCGTTCGATGATCTCGCGGCTGATCTGAAAGTACTTTGGCGGGGTGAACGTCGCTACCGTCATGGCGGTGCCGTCATCGAAAGTCATTTGAGTCTCAAGGACGGAGGGCACGTTTCCGTTGAATCAGCCTCTTGCACACGCCCGACTCGAATCCGAAATCCCAATCGCGGATTTCGGATTTCGAACTTGGCTTGCCGCATCGCCTCGCTAGTTGGATTCCCGTCGCGTGGCGCGTTCCTGCATCCAGGCGATGTCCCGATTGTTCGGACAAGGATTGTCGTAGGGGATTTGCTGTCCGCGCACCAGTTTCGGCTTTGTGCGCGGGTCTTTCCAGGATTTCAGCTCCGAGTGACCGTCGGCGAAGGAAAGCCCGCCCGATCCGCCGTGGTAGCTGGCCGGGATGTCCACAAGGTGGAAGGCCGACGGGTTGTTTGGATACCCTGTCATGTCCACGACGAACATGCCGTCGTTGATGCTGTCCTCACGTTCGTCGAGGAAGACGAACGTGTTGGCCGGGCCGGGGTCGAACATGTCCGAGTATTTACGGTAAATGCGCCAGCCGGGGCCAGACCAGCCCATCTCGAGGCCTTCGCCCCTTCCGCCGACCCAGTTGAGCATGGACATGGTGCGGACGCGCGGGGTGACCTTGCCGCGCACGTTCACCGTGCTCTTGTCCGCCGGGCACCTGAAGATGGCGGCGCTGTTGCCGCAATACGGAAATAGTATGCTGCTCGTGATGTTGGCGGTGACGTCCCAGTTCTCACGATTGTTGTTATTGTAGTCCAGCCAGCCACCCACCCATTCGTACGGGCCATGTTTGCAGAAGGGGAGCACGTCGTTGTTGTCCTCGACGTACTGGCGCCATGCGAGCAGCAACTGGCGATGGTTGTTCATGCACTGGATGCCCTGCGCCTTGGTCTTGGCCCGGCTGAGCGCCGGCAGCAACATGCCCGCGAGAATCGCAATGATCGCGATTACTACGAGCAGCTCGATGAGAGTGAAAGCGCTTCGGGAGCGACGCTGGTTATTCATCGGAACTGGTCATCAATAAGCAACGATCCGATATAGCGCCTGGGTGGCAGGCGGATTTGGATCGGTGAACGTAGTGGTGAACAAGTCCTCCGAGATGTCCACAAACGCCTTGGGATTTGCCGGGTCGCTGCTGCGCTGGACCCGATATTTGAACGCTGTGCCTTGCCATGACAAGTCGACGCCAGTGGCGGTGCGGCCGGTCACCGCCATGTCGAATGCGATGGTATCGTTGTGGAAGATGATGAGTCGTCCACCGCCATTCGCTATGCTCGTATCCGAGACGACCAGCAAACTTCCATCCGGCGAGAAGGCCATGCCGGGGTCGTGGATATCGATCTGTTGATCGGCGCGTAACGGGATACTGAGCGGGAAGCTGAGTTCCTTCTGGTCAAGCGCCGTAGTGAGGTCGATGGACCAGATTTCGTCGAGCGTGTCGTCGCCAACCCAGACGCGGCCGGTGACCGGGTCGACCGCAACAGCGGACCCGTTGGGAATGGGGCTGTTAGGATCGCGCCACAGCGTGGCAGCAAATATATTCCGAGTGGCGCCATTGGCATCAATCGCGGTGAGACAGCCGTCTGTGTTGGGCGTTATCACCTCACCAGAGGCGGGCAGGGATGTAATGGCGTTGAGGTTGCCACTCCCGAGCGTCGTGGGCGAGGGTGCCACCAGGAAGTTAGCGTAGCCCGTCACGTTCAGTTCCGTGGTGGCTGGGTCGATATAGTACACAGCGTTGTTCGCGTCGCCGTCGTTGCCACGGTCGGCCACGACGATCATGCCGGGCTTGCCGATGGCCCCGTCGAAATTGGCCGGCGCAACCGTCAGGTCGATCGCATCGTCGTCAATTGCCGCTACGGGACCACAGTCAGCGATGATCACCTCAGGCGTGTTGCTGGCCCAGGGCGCTTTAAGGCGCTTGACGCTGGCAGTGTAGTCGTTGTTGTAGTCGTGCGTCCACCAAATCGTCCCGTCTTCCGTAATGGCGAGGCCGGAGGGCCGGTCGAGGCCAGTCACGATAGGCGTGGGATCGACTTGCCAATTCCCCGTGGCCACCTTGTTGGCGCGGTAGATGCCGCCACCGCCAACATCGATGGTGAAATATATGGTGTCGTTGTCGCTAGGGTCAAAAGCCATGTCGCCAACTGGACCGTTGATGTCGAGAACAGTGTACTTGGTGAATCGCTCCGTGCTAAATGCGACCGTGTACGGCTGCGGCACCGGTTCTGGGTTCGTCTCCAAAGACTTGATCTCGATGTCGTCGATGTAAACGGGCGGATGGCCGCTGCCGTTCGATGAACTCCACGCAGCCATGAACACTGGCACCCAGTTCGTGGAGATGCCGACGAAGGGGGCGCGGTCGACGACCGTTACGGGGATTTCACTGCTCGGGTCCTTGACGATGCTGTATGTGCCCTGCTCGGTGTGTGTGGTGAGCCGGTACTCTTCCCACGTCTCGGGCGTGTAATCGATCAAGGTGTCGAGCCATCCAGGTCCAGTTGCGTAATACGTCAGGGACGTTTCGTCGCCAATGTTGGCGTCGCGCGATCCGTAACCCAGGAGCGCGGTGTCGCCAGCGAAACAGTTTCCGTTCTCGGCGCCGTACAGCGACATGCGGAGGTAAGTTGCCGTCGTGCCATCGACTGACATGGGGACCCACGCCCACCATGTGATCTCAACGTCGGCTTGCGGCGGCGTGCCCCAGGCGATCGTCGCCCCCGCCCGCTGGCCACCCTCGATCTTGAGACACTTGTCTCCCGAGTGAGGCGCCACGACGGACGAGTCCACCACTTGGACTTTTGTCGGAACGCGAGACTTGCCAGAGCCGGTGCCATTGAGCTCGGTTGTGATCCATGGTCCTTTGGGGTCCGCGTCTTCGTCAGTAACGCTCAGTGCGTCATAGGATTCGAAGCCTTCATTGAACGTGGTGGCAAGGTCCGCCGAGTCATCGACTGTCAGACTCACATCGTCGATTACGAAATAGCCGTCATCGGCGGAGTCGCCCTCGCACGTGATATGCAGCAAAGTGGGAACAGCGACCTCACAGCGGGAAAGCTCCGCGTCGTCGAGCATCTGCACCTCGTCGAGGTACAAGTCAAAAGTAAGCGCATTGGGGTCGATGTAGGACGCGTCTTTTCAATCCTGTAAGTCGAGAACGTTGGGGGATTTGGCGAGAATCAAGGCGTGGAGTCGTTCGCGCCCGCCGCGAGCCGAACGGAAGCGTTTTTGAAAGCTGCGCGTATTGCA
>JAXDCU010000360.1:0-3294 GCA_034677645.1 Verrucomicrobiia bacterium | reverse complement strand
TGAAATGGCAAGGGAGGGTCGCGCTGGAGGCGTGACCTCTGCCCACGAGAAGCCCACGCGTAACTCGTCCGCCACGCGCTTTGGATAGCCGCTGCCGGTGCTCGACCAACGCCAGAAGAACCGGTCGATGTACGTCCAGGTCTCTGACTTGCCAACCCCAATTGCCGCGACGTCGGGTGCGGGCGCATTCGCGCCCCCAAAACTGGACGGGGCCGGGTTCAGCCACAAGTCGCAAGTGTCGTCCGTGGTGGAATCGGTATTGAACGTATAGCGCGCTGCCACAAACACAGTCTCACCCTGGGCAAAGACGTTCGGGGCAATCGCGCCATCGGTCGTGCCGCCGCCCTTGTAAACGCCGAATTGGTAGCCGCCGGCGCCGTCGCCAATGATGTTGATCTTGAGCGGGAAGACTGTGGATGTGCCGAATGAAAAACCGGCCGTCGTCTCATTGCCGGTGCCTGTGATTGGGTCATCGAGCCGGAATGCGAACGAGCAATAGACCTCGCCGGCGCTGTATTGCCCGAAGGGCTTGCGGACACTGCTACTCCCCGACCAGGTATAGCGGTTGCCAGAGGACGGCGCGAGCCCCGGCACAGTTAGGTTACCCTCTTCAACGGTGCCGTTTGCCGCCGCCGAGGTCATCGTCCAACCACCCTGACCAGGCAGTTCAATGCCGATTGGATAAGCGAAAGGGTCATAAACCAGCAGGTCGCCGAAGTTCGGCAGGACCGTCAGCAATGCGACGTCGCTAGTGACAGCTCCATAGTCATTCGTGACAGTTACCGAGTAGTAACCTCCACTGGCCATGCTGATATTCATTAGAGTCAGTCTTGAACTGGTCACCCCGGCGGCTATGGCATTGGAGTCGAACTGCCACTGGTAGGCCAACGACGGAGAGCCATCGACTCCCACGGAGAAGACCACGTTCGAGGTGATCTGCGCGATCTGACTCACCGGTTGCCCAAAGATCACGGGCGCCAATGACGGTGTTCCCGCGGTCAGGGAATAGGCCGCGACACCGTTGTCGCTGTTCAGCACATAGACGTGCGAATCACCAAACGCCAGCGCGCCTGAGAAGATGTTGTTCGCATTTGTCCAGACGGCCACGATCTTGCGATCCAGCAAAGCCGGTGGATCGGCGGGGTTCGAGATGTCATAGAGGCGCACGAGGTCGGCGTTCGTGCCGGGGGTCATTTCAATTGCTGCGAGCCAATTGCCCGCTGCTTGAACTGATAACGGTCCCACGCGTCCGGGAAACTCACTCACGCCGTAAACGCGCTGCATGGTTGCCGTGCCCATGTCGAGGTCGTAGCTCAAGAAGTAAAGGGGCTCGCCCTCGGAAGAAGCCTCCTTGCCATAAAACGTGTTACCCACGCCAAAAGCCAAGCCGTAACCCAACGCGCCGGCGGGAACGTCCGCGTGCAATGTCGTTGCCGAAAAAGTCTCCATGCTCGGGTCAGTGGGTCTGAGTATGGCCGCCAGTGTGCCTCGGCTGGCGATCAACACCTCCGTGCTCATGCCCGATCCGCGCACCGCCATCGTGTCGCCCCAGCGCGAATTGCCTGCGGTAGTGTCACCGGGGTTGGCTGGCCCGTAAACGCGGACTTGGTAACCGCTCTCGCTCTCCCAACGATAAAGTATGAACTCCACCAAAGAGCCGCTCGTTGTCAGGTTGCCAACGTAGATGGCGCCGTCCTCCGCCACGCCAACCATATTGTAACAGAAGTTTGCGCTGCCACCCAGCGTCCTGCTTGACTGGTCAAGTTCTCCGATGTTCGCCCCCGTGAGTGCGTCAATTATGTTGATCGATTCCCATCCGAGTGGGTAACGATTCACAATGATCAAGTGACCCGTGGGCGCGTTGTAGGCCATGCCGCGCTGATAACGGCTTCCGTCACCGGTCAGAAATGGGAGATCGCCCGGCCGCAGGGTGCCGTCTCCATTGGAACCAAACGTCGTGAGCGGCTCCAATTCAAGAGCTTCAACTCGCGGTGACACGACCGCGGCCAGCACGGCAACGGCTAGAGCGGCGACACGTAGGACAGAGGTTGTGTTCATGACCACTAAGTTCCAGATTGAGTAAGTCCAGTCACTCACTTGGACGCAATACGACACACTGCGGAGTCAATTGGCCCGTGCCCATAACCACACGGCTTGTACGCGTCATATCGCCGACCGGATCGGTGCCATGCCCTCAAGCTCGACGAAATGCCCGAGCTCACTTTCTTCCAGTGGGCGGCGAACGGAACGCGGCCCCAGTTTCAACTGTGCGGCATGGCAAAGGCTACGGATTGCGAAGGCGGCCTAATAGCAGACCCGCAATCCCCAAGCCCACCAGCACAAAGCTGGAAGGCTCCGGCACGACGGCGTGGAAGGACAGATCGTCGATGGCTATCCCGTCGTCGCGCGCGCCCGGTGCCTGCGGATCAGTCCATCGCAGCCACAGGTCAGAGCCCGGCACCCAGTTCACGCCTGTGACCGTGAACGGAGCCACCAGAACCCGGTTGGCATTCCCGTCCACAGCGCCTTCGGTGCCCGTAAACACGGGCGCGGTCCAGCCAAGCTCCGGCACTGCATTGAACAAGCTCGATGGATCGTTGACGGACGCGGACGTTGTGCTCCACCCGAAACCTATCGTCTCCGCTGTGGCGCCCGTGCCCATATGCCACTGCTCTCCGGCATACCCGAGCGTAAAGCTGTCGAGCGTCTCACCAGTGTCATTGCGCAGCCGCAAGGCGATGTAGAGGTTGCCCTCGTCCGGCGTGGCCGGGTTGTCCGATGCAAGGGTGCTGGAACCGAGAACGCCCAGCGCCCGCTCCGTGCTGCCGGATGCCCCCCAGCTCATGAACGCGCCGGTGGTCGCCGTGCCGGCTCCGATC
The DNA here is from genome assembly GCA_034677645.1 of Verrucomicrobiia bacterium. Taxonomy (GTDB): domain Bacteria; phylum Verrucomicrobiota; class Verrucomicrobiia; order Limisphaerales; family J093; genus JAAYVR01. The sequence goes on along the minus strand of JAXDCU010000360.1, from coordinate 415 downwards.
CGAAGCCGCTGATGACCATTGGCTCCGCCTTCCGTCTGTGCTGTAGGATGATAGAGATACCAACCCAAGATGCTGAATTGGTTCGCATCGGGGGCGATAGTGTCGTCAATCCACCCAACAGGAGTGCTTCCCAGACTCTTATTCTCCGGGCTGTTGGGCAGTGTGTCGAAGTCCTGGGAGTATGTTGATCCCGCGGATGAGTAGCTCACGGCACCTCGAGCCTCGAGTAGCACTACTATGAGTGTTGTCAAGTGCGCGCCTGAGACTGGAGTCAATCATTTCATGGTTTTCGCGTGTTCAACTAAGGCTCTTCGACTAAGGCTTGCATTGGATGTGCGCCCGACGCGTGGGCGGCTTGCTCCAGCGGAGGATACGGCTCTGCGGGGACGCAACCGGAGCGCCGCTGCGAGTGGAA
>JAXDCU010000359.1:0-10522 GCA_034677645.1 Verrucomicrobiia bacterium | reverse complement strand
AGGACATCGCTGGCGGAACGTTTCGACTGTCCTTGCCCGATTTCGCGACGGCCGAGGAGGCATCCACGACCGCCGACACCAGCGGTTTTCTCATTGCTTCCCGATCGGAATCCGGCCAGATCACGGTTGCGATGGCGTGCGCAACGGGCCTGCCTGAGGGGCCCGCGGCGCTGTTCACATTCCCCATTCGTCTGAACCAGGATGCTCCGCAAGGAAAGTTCGCGCTCACCTTGAGAGAGGTCCAACTCTATGACCAGACACCGGAACTCACGGCGTACACCTCAAGCGCTGGTCTCTTCACCGTCCTGCAGGCTCCGACCGATTCCGACCAGGACGGTCTCCCTGACCAGTGGGAGACGTATTGCTTGGGCACTCTGGAGTCAGACGGTGACGACGATCCTGACGCTGACGGCGCTTCTAACCGCAGTGAGTTCTTAGCCGGCACGGACCCAAATTCAGCCGCGTCCGTGTTTCGCGTGCAATGCTTCGAGAGCAGTCTGGGAGACGGCTGGCCCGCGGTTGTTCTTCAATGGCCTGGCCAGGCCGAAATGAACTACGAGGTTTTCTGGAGCGATGGCCCAATCGGCCCAGCCATGGCATGGCACTCGGTCTACCGGCCCGTCTACCAGACTGAAGGCCAGCTCCTCCAGTGGATCGATGACGGAACCCGAACGCACAGCGTGCCGCTCAGCAACAACGAACGGTACTATCGCGTGGTGGCATCGAAGCCGTGATCCGATGCACGCGCGCGTCCAATATCTACGGTTTCCGCAGTTGATAGAAATGATATCCGGGTTGGATGGGGGTGATCACAGTCCACTTGTCATTGACAACGGTCGGTTGGCCCGGCACGGATGTCCATGAGCTGGGATCGCTCAGATCGGTTGACGTGATCAGCCGGAAACCTCGTGCGTCCGCCTCCCAGGACAGCACGACGTTGGCGCCGTCCATGTGCGCGCGCAAGAGGGGTCTGACCTCAATCCCGCCGCACTCGTTCCCAATTAGAACAGAGACTGTCCCGGAGCCGTAGTTGCCCACGGCCAGGTCGGGCCGGCCATCGCCGTTGAAATCCGCCGCCGTTACCGTCCGCGATTGGGAACCTGCGGCATAGCTGATGGCGGTCTGCAACGTGCCGTTTCCATTGCCAAGCAGTAACGACACCCCGCCCGCATAGGGCGCGTTAGCCGCCGCGACGTCAGCGTGGCCATCGCTGTCTAAATCGCCTACTACCAAAGACCAGGGATTCAGACCCGCCGGATAACGCGTGGGGGCTTGGAACGTGCCGTTCCCGTTTCCCAACAACACCGACACGTCGGACGTGGTTTCATTGCCCGTCACCAGATCGGCAAAACCGTCGCCGTTGAAATCGCCCACGCCCACGCACCGGGGAAATGAGCCAACGGAGTAAGGAACCCGGCTGGGAAAGCTGCCATTGCCAGTGTTTGTCAGCACCGACACGGTTCCTTGGACAAGACAGTTCGCCACCGCCAGATCGGCGAAACCGTCGCCGTTGAAATCGGCTGCCGCCACCGCCAAGGGACTGGCGCCGGCGGCGTAAGCAAACCAATTCGGAAAATTCACGCCGCCAATGCCCGGCAACACGGAAACAGTGTTCGCTATGAAGTTCACCACCGCCAGGTCCAGCTTCCCGTCGTTGTCCAAGTCCGCCACGGCCACGTCCGTGGCCGACGCTCCGGCGGGTCCGACCGCGCTGTTGACCGCGGCCTGGAAGGCGCCGTTTCCGTTGCCCCGCAGGACCGACACGCTGGTCGAGTAGTTCGCCACCACCAGATCGGCGTGACCATCCGCATCCACATCCGCCACCGCCACGCTCCGTGGGTCCGCACCCACGGCGTAACGGTCACGGGCAGGAAAAGTGCCGCTGCTAGCGTTGGTCAACACGGACACACTGGGATGGGCGGCGTCCGTGTTGACAACTGCGAGGTCGGCGCGCCCGTCGCCGTTGAAATCACCCCCGACCACGGACACCGGCCCCGGCCCAGCCGCGTAATTGACTGGCGCCCGCAACCGTCCCTCGGCACTGCCCAGGAGCACCGACACCCCGGAGACGGCGGCCGAATAATTCGCCACTGCCACGTCGGGGTGGCTGTCGCCATTCAGATCGCCCACCGCCAAGGCATATGGACACGGCCCCCCGACGTAGCTGTCCGGGGCCTGGAACGTGCCATCGCCAACCCCCGGCAGAATCGTGACAGGATAGACCCCGGGTGTCGTGAAGTTCGCCACAGCCAGGTCGGCGTACCCATCGGAGTTGAAGTCGCCCACGCCCACATACCGCGGTACTGGGCCGGCGGCAAAGGCATCCCCAGGCGCAAAGCCGCCGCTCCCGTTGTTGAGCAAGACCGTCACCGTGCCGACCGATGTGTTGTTCGCCACCACTAGGTCGGCCCAGCCATTGTTGTCAAAGTCACCCACCGCCACGGACTCAGGGCGCGGCCCAACCGCGGGAGTGCCGACGAGTTGGAACAAGCCAGTGCCGTTGCTGTGGAATACCGATAGAGTCCCGGAACCGACGTTCGCCACCGCCAGGTCAACGTGGCCGTCCCCGTTGAAATCCCCGGTTGCCACCGCGGATGGGCTGTTGCCAGCGGCCAGAAGGTTGAGGAGCTGGAAGGAGCCGTTGCCCAGCCCGCGCAACACAGTCACCGTGCCGGCCGGCAGCTTGTTCGCCACGGCCACATCGGGGCGTCCGTCCTCATCAAAATCCCCCACCGCCACCGCCGACGGACTCGTCCCTGCGAGCGAGTTGGCGGCGACCAGGAACGTGCCATCCCCCGCGCCCAGAAAGACCGACACGTTGTCGGCGGTCAGGTTCGCCGTCACCAGGTCCTGCCGGCCATCGCCGTTGAAATCCGCCACCGCCACGGCAACCGGGTTCGCCCCGGTAACGAAGTTGGTGGCTGCGCCGTAGGCGCCATCGCCCAGGCCCAGCAACACCGACGCGCCCCCGCCGTAGTTGGCCACCGCCAGGTCGGCGCGACCGTCGCCGTTGAAATCGCTCACCGCCACGGCCCAGGGATATTTCCCGGTCGGATACACCGCGGCAACAATGAATGGCGGGCACGGCCCCTCGGGCACCGTGCCCTGGACCGTGTCCACCCAGTAACCACCGGCCAGCGTGAAGTAGCCGTCGGACATCACGCCGCCATCCGGCTGGCCGAAAGTACAGTCCAGCGTGAACACTGCGTCGCCCCCGCTGCCGCCCCCGGCGTCTGCCGTCCACCAGTCGAGGGAATACTGTCCCCACGTCCAAGGACAGAGTGCGAGAGCGACGAAGCCAAGCCAGGGCAGAATCCGCGCAGGTGAGCGCGTGAGGCGACTTTTCGGTTTGTCACCCGGCTTGCCAGCGCCTAAATTCCCGCCATGAGAAACCGCTACACAGCCGTCGTTCAGCGAGATGGCAAGTGGTTCATAGCGTTCTGTCCGGAAGTGCCCGAAGCCAACGGACAGGGGAAAACGCGTGAAGAGTGTCTTGAAAGCCTGGCTGCGGCGATTGAACTGATTCTTGACTACCGCCGCGAGCAGTGCCTCCAAGAGGCGCCGCGAGGCGCTGAACAAACCTCGGTACTGGTCTGATGAAACGCCGCGATCTCCTACGGCACCTGCAGGCGCACGGATGCCGCTTGGAACGTGAAGGCTCGAAACACTCTCTTTGGATAAACCCCGCCACTGGCGCGGTCGAGGCGGTGCCCCGACACGCTGAAATCGGCAAGCACATTTCCAGGAAAATCTGCCGTCAGCTCTCCGTTCCCGAACCGCGTGGCGCCTGAACGCTGCGTTGGCACTTTTCACTTCCCCGCGTTTCTCTGCCGGGACTATACGAGCAGTAGGTTTGGACCAAAGCGGCGGATGACCGCCGCACTCCAAAACGCTGGCGCGACTTGGGACGTCTGACCTCTGACCACTGACCTTTGTCTTCATAGGTCGTCTCCGTTTCATGGAGTGCGGTGCTACTTCGGCCACATGACCTCGGCGGTGCGGACGGTGGCCGCCCAGCGCATCGCCTTGGCGCCACCGCTAACCTCGATCACGAGTGCCTTGTGAATGTTGTCGTCCACCGCGATGGCGTTCCAGGTGGGATCGTGTTCGTAGAGCACATCGCCGGTCGCGCCGAGCAAGACGACCGTTCCGCCTGCGTTCTGAATCACGCCGCGGATGCGATAGCCGGCTGACTCGGCTTGGTTAAGCTCCCCGCTATCCTGCGTGCGACCGACGACCAGCGCTTCAAAAGCCCACGTCGAACCGGCCGGGATGTTCATGCGCTCCTGTTCGTCCTCCCCGTCCAGGAACAGCTCCACCAGAGGCGGCGGGGTGGTATTGGGGGTCACACCCCTAACCACGTAAAGCGAGGCTTGGGCCAAACCTGGGGTAGGATACACCACACCAGGCTCCATTCGGAATGTCCCGCTGGCGTAAGCCTGTTGCCCGTAGCTTCTGGCCAGTGCCAATATGCCTCCAGGAATGGTGGTCGCACCCTTTAGGGCAACGTTATCCTCTCCGCCACCGATGGTTGCATCAGCGGCTGTGGTCTCAATCGTATTCTGAGTGCCGCCGCCAATCGTGGCGCCATCAGCTTCGGTCTGAATCGTATTCGCATAGCCCCCGCCGATCGTCGCGCTGCCAGTGTGAATCATATTCCCACCGCCCCCGCCGATGGTCGAGGTGTGAGCCCAGCTCTCAATCGTATTTCCACTGCCCCCGCCGATGGTCGAGCTATGTGCTCTCTCGCTAATCGTATTCCAATCGCCCCCGCCAATGGTTGCACCGTCGGCGCGGCCTCGAATCGTATTGTAACCGCCCCCGCCGATCGCCGCGTAAGAAGCAGCATTCGTGTTATGCCCGCCTCCGCCGATGGTGCCGCACGTGGCTCTGTCGATGGTGTTGTCTGAGCCGCCGGCGATGGTCGAGGCGACGCCATTCGTCACGGTGTTGGCGCAGCCCCCGCTGACGGTGGACCAGAACGCGTCGGGGCAAATTGTGTTGTTCGTGCCGCCAGCGATGGTAGCGGCGAGGGCGTTGGTTTGAATAAGGTTCAGCCACCCGCCGCCGATGGCCGCGCCCCACGAATCCGCCTCGATCATGTTGTGGTAGCCCCCGCTTATGGTCGAAGCGAGGGCGTTGGTCTGGACCGTGTTGGCGTAGCCCCCGCCAATGCTCGAAACGAAGGCGTTGGTCTGGATGGCGTTGATGTAGCCGCCGCTGATGGTGGACCCGAATGCGCCGGCCTGAATACAGTTGGTCCAGCCCCCGGCAATCGTTGAATGAGGCCCTTCGGTACTGTTGAATTCGCCGCCGCCGATGAAAGCAAACGCTCCTCTTGCGGTATTTTCGCTGCCGCCAGCCACGACTGAGTAATCCCCCAGCGCGTAACCCCAGTAGCCCCCGGCAACAGTGGAACGAACTCCCCAGGCCTCGTTATGCAAGCCGCCGCCCACCGTGGCATCTCGACCGTTGGCTAGATTGTTGTAGCCGCCGGCCACGGTGGCAGACACTCCGAAGCTTGCATTCGCGCCACCTCCCCCAATGGTGGCATAATCAGCGCTCGCAATGTTCCGCCAGCCACCGCTGATGGTCGCCGCGGACGTGGTAGGAGAACCCAGAATCTGATTCTGAAATCCACCACTAATTGTGCCTGAGGATACCATCTCCCCTATCTCGTTTGCCCCACCGCCACCAATGGCGGAGTAACCGGACTCCCAGCGCACCACGTTGTCCAGCCCCCCGCCGATGACAGCATACGAGCTGGAGACCTTGTTCTCGAAACCGCCGGCCACAGTCGCGTAAGGGGCTTCGTTGGTGTTGCCAACGCCGCCGCCGACGGTGCTGCCGGTACCGCCGGCCACATTCGGTGCGCCAGCGTCGCCACCACCGGCAATGGTCACACCCGCTCCGGCGGTAACTTGGTTGCCGGCGTGGCCGCCAATGAGATTCGGAGCGCCGGCCGTCGGCTCTATCCGTAGCGCGCGCTGGCCATTCACCTTCAGCTCGAACGGCTGATTGTCCGTGGTGCCCAGGAAATTGAGCGGCCCAGTCCCGGCGTTGCCGGTTGTGCTCCACCCTCCAGTGGCGCCCCCGCCCGCGGCGGAAACGGTCAGCGTGTTTCCGTTGACCGCCAGCGACACGTTCGGCCCGGCGGCCAGCACAACGTCGTCCTTGAGCGCGTTAAGGCTCTTGACCACCGCCCCAGGCGCCACGTCACTGGCAATGGCGGCATTGGCGGCGCTGGTGGCCGTGCCCGCGGTCGTGGCCAAGCCAGCCCGCGGCGTGTAGAGGGCGTAAGGGGCCGCCGTGAGCCGCTGGCGCGGCGGCAGGTTGTGATAGGCGCCACCGCCGCTTGCCCGCACGCTGATTTCCAGCCAGAGATCGCTGCCGAGAAACGCATTCTGGCCAAAGTCCAACGTGGTCGTGAACAGGCCATTGGTAACGCCGACTGTGCTGGACAGCGTGGGGCCGATCTTATTGCCGTTGACGTCAGCGTCGTAAAGGGCCAATTGGAACTCGTAGAGTCCATTGGCGGGGCCGCCCGGCTCGGTCAAGCGGCCTTGGAAGGTGAAGGCGGTGGTTAGCGTGCCCGCTGAGACCTGAAGACCGACCGCGAACATGCTGAGCACTGTGACAACGCAGGCGAGGGTTCTTGTTTTCATGGGGTGGGTTTTGCTGAGGATGAGGTCTCACTGACTCCGAGGCTTGGAGCGGGCGCCATCGCGCGCAAGGAAGCCATGGCTCGACCCGTTTCCAGCCACGGCTCCAGATTGTGTCATAGTCCACCATCCTGTGCACGTGCAAAGTGAGCGTGCCTGGGAAAGCTTCCAAAGAGGTCTTGGAAAAAGAGATTGGCCCCACATATCGGCAACGTGCCAGCGTCTGGGGCGGGCCCTGATCAAACAGGAGCTCACCGGTGGATTGCCAGAATGTCTGAGTGGCGAAGCAGGTTGAAACCGGATGGACACAGCGTTGGCGTGTGAGCAGGTCCGAGACCAGCGCTGTTTTGCGCCGTTCAGGTTGCTTGCGCTCCTGGGCAGACTGGGGTTAACTTCCGCGCATTGGCGGCTGCCGCGCGTGAAAGCTCAGCCAGCAATTCCCGCCGCGGTGGGGTTTAGGCAGAAAAAGCAAAGTGTAAATGTAATCGAGAGAAGAATCATGAACACGCGTATCACCCGACGTTCTTTTGTTCAACAGGCCGCTTTCGCGTCCGCCGCCGTCGGTTTCTCGCCGCGAATTTGGTCGCAAACCGCGGGCGCGAACAACGACATCCGCGTCGGCGTGGTCGGCTTTGGCGGGCGCGGCGGCTCCCACATCAGTGCCTTCAGCAAAATGAAGGGCGTGCGATTGGTTGCGCTCTGCGATTGCGATCAGAAGATACTGGACGGCGCCGCGAAGAAGTTCGCCGACCAAGGCAAACCCCTGCGATGTTACCGGGACTACCGACAGATGCTCGAAGACAAAGAGGTGGATGTGATCGCCTCCGGCACGCCGAACCATTGGCACGCGCTCAACGTGGTGTGGGCTTGCCAGGCCGGCAAAGACATCTACATCGAAAAGCCGATTTCCCACAACGTCTGGGAAGGCCGGAAAGCCGTCCAAGCGGCTCGCAAGTACGGGCGGATCGTACAAAGCGGCACGCAGAGCAGGTCTTCGCGCACTGGCATCGCTGCCGCCGTCGAATGGGTCAAAGCCGGCAACCTGGGGCGCATCAAAGTCTCGCGCGGTCTCTGCTACAAACGCCGCGCCAGCATCGGCAAGGTGGATGGTCCGCAACAGGTCCCAGTGGAAATCGACTATGACCTCTGGTGCGGCCCGGCCGAGAAGCTCCCGTTGATGCGCAAACGACTCCACTACGACTGGCACTGGGTTTGGAACACTGGCAATGGCGACCTGGGCAACCAGGGGATTCACGAGATGGACGTCGCGCGTTGGTTCCTCGGCGTCATGGAACTGTCACCGCGAATTCTGAGCGTGGGCGGACGATTGAGCTACGTCGACGACGGCGAGACGCCAAACACACTGGTTACGATCCATGATTACCCCGGCGCTCCGCTGATCTTCGAAGTGCGCGGACTTCCGTCGCGCAAAGACGCTGACGGCATGGACAAGTACAGAGGCGCGTCGATCGGGATTGTGATCGAGTGTGAGGGCGGCCATGTAACAGTGCCGAGCTACACGTCGGCGGCCGCTTACGACAAGGACGGCAAAGAAATCCAAAAATGGAGCGGCGCCGAGGACCACTACGCGAATTTCATCAAAGCAGTCCGTAGTCGAAAGACGGAAGACCTCCATGCCGACATACTCGAAGGGCATTTGTCCAGCGCGTTGTGCCATACCGCCAATATCTCGTATCGCCTCGGAGCGAAGACCGCTCCCGGCAGCATCCGCGAACAAATCCGAGCCGACGCGGGTCTGGCGGAGGCGTTCGCCCGGATGGAAGAGCATCTTGCGGCCAATGGCGTGGACCTCAACAGCGAGCAGGCAACGCTTGGCGTGCCATTGAAAATGAACCCAAAGACTGAGGAGTTCATCGGCAACGCCAAGGCTAGCGCCATGCTCACGCGCGATTACCGCAAGCCGTTCGTCGTGCCGGCAAAGGTTTGACCAGGTCGTCGATCAACCACGAACCACTCCGTCAACCGGCTCTTGGCGGCGGCGGACAAGCGTACCCCGCTGAAACACGCCGCATTCGCCAGAGTGCGCCGATTCATCGGCACTCTTGGCTCAGTTTGGATGACAAGATTTCAAGTCCGCTCAAATGAGGTCTTGCAAACGAGCGAGCGGAGAGTAGATTCCGTTCTGTTCCGTTCTGCTTCGTCGGGTGCGAGCGTAGCTCAGTCTGGTAGAGCGCAACCTTGCCAAGGTTGATGTCGAGGGTTCAAATCCCTTCGCTCGCTCCAATCCTTCCCCTTAATTATCAACCACTTAGCTGGGTTTTGCGGCTGTATACAACTGCTGCATGACGCCTGCATGACAAAGCCGGAGGTTCGGACGCGGAAAACTCTGTTCTAGCCGGGCATGCAGACGTACTCGGCGAAAGAACCTCCGCCACCACCGGAGGAACGCGAGTTCCCGATGGAAGTCCGCCACAAGAAGGCGGCCAGCGTAGTGATATACGAAGTCAGGAACCGGGAAAAGGCGATGTATACAGTCGCCTACCCGTTCGATGGCCGACGGCGACGGCAGATGCGCCGGGAGTTTGACACTGCGTTTTCGTTAGCCAAGGAGATCGCCTTGAAGATGGCCGACGGCGCTCTGAACGTCCTCACGCTGGAGGGCAGGGAGCGATTCGTTTACGAGCGTGCGCTGGAGTTGTCGACCTCGGTCCAGATGGATTTGGACGTGCTGGTTTCGCGTGCTGTCGAAGCTGCCAACATTGCCGGTGGACCCGGCCACTTGATCGAAGCATCACGTTTGTACGAGGTCCAGCGACGGGGAATCGTTCACAAGATGGTGCCCGACGTTGTGGCGGAACTCATCGAGAATCGACGCGCCAGCGAAGCGTCGGCGCTGTACCTCCGCGATCTGCGGGTGCGTCTCGAAAACCGGTTTGCAGCCGCCTTCAAGGTTCCGATCTCGTCGGTCACTACCGGCGACATCCAGCGGTTTCTCGATGGACTCAAGTGCAAGCCACGCACCAAGAAGAATTTTCTCACGACCATCGGGACGTTGTTTACATTCGCCAAGAACAAAGGGTACGTGCCCGAAATCCATCCGGGCATCACCAAGGTCGAGTTCAAATTCACCGACACAAACAAGACCGAGATTTTTCCCGTGTCGGAGATCGAGAAACTGCTCAACAACGCCCGACCCGAACTGGTACCTGTGCTCGCAATCGGTGCGTTCGCTGGCCTCCGAAGTGAGGAAATCAAACGGCTCCAATGGCCTGCCATCCATTTCGGGGAGCGGTTCATCGAGGTCGCAGCAGACATCGCCAAAAACCGGGTCCGCCGAATCGTTCCGATGTCGGACAACCTCATCAGGTGGCTATTGCCATATCGCAGGACCACTGGGCCGGTTTACGCCTTCAGCAATCTCGCGCTTCAGTTCGACAAGTTGGCGAAGGCTGTAAACATCCCTTGGCGCAAGAATGGGCTGCGGCATTCGTTCATTTCGTACCGGGTCGCCAAAACTCAGAACGCCGAAAAAGTGGCGCTCGAAGCAGGGAATAGCGTCTCCGTGATTAAGTCGAACTATCTGCACATGGTGACGGCTGCCCAAGGTCGTCGCTGGTTCTCCATAAAACCGCAACAGGCCGGAAGATCATCCCCATTGCGCCTACGGGCCTCGCCCGGCGGGTCAAATAGCGCACAGCGGGGCTGAAGGACGGGGAACCTCTGATCGCAAACCTCACGGCGGGATTCTCTGACGTTGTATACAACGCTGGGCCGCAGCCAAACTTCGACTCCGGGTGATGTATACACTTACTGGTTGATTCCAGCCTGTATTTGCAGGGCTTTTGGCACTCCCGCTGGTCGCCTGTCCTCTAGCTCATACCACATCAAGGGTGTTGTAC